>CAYNXW010000249.1:3102-4447 GCA_964401265.1 uncultured Pirellulales bacterium
TAAATTACAGGTTTGCACTGTCGATATTGGTGAACCTGAAAAATTTAATATTGTTTTTCCCACTTTTTCAAGCGAGGCCTCATATTTGGAATCAGAAGGAAGGTCCATCAACTGAGCCATATCTTCCACATGGATCTTATGCCCCTTATCATCTCTGTCAAATCTCCTGATAATATAACACAGCTTGCCGTCAGCCAGATAGAAAAGACCGTGCGGAGGGACGGTTATTCCTGCAGTTTCAGCCATATTCATACACAAGTTTTCATTCTGGGGCAGACGGGGATACTCCCCGGGCTCTGGTTTTAATATATGAGTTCCTCCGCTCTGGACTATTTCAATCAGATTTTTTCTTTTGTCTAAAGCTACAGAAGCTTTTATCTGGACACCTGATATGGAAATCTTGCCAATATTTTTACTTATCAGGGGAACCAGTTCAGATGTCTTGAACTCAATAACCGGGATCTTTTCTGTTCCAAATAATCTCTTTATGCATTTTTTATGATAAAGATCGCCGTTTTTAGTTTTTTTATTACAGCATAGACAATTAGCCATGTACAAGATCCTGGTGATCTATAATGGTTTAACAGTAACTGCTCCAATCGTATCCCTGCCGGCATTGAGCAGCATCTCAAATTTATTATTTTTATCTATCTTTAATTTTGAAGAAGTAAGCTCCAGTAAGAATCCTTCAGGCAAAAGGTTCTCAAAGAATGGAAAAAGTTTTTCTGAGTAAAACCTGCCCTGGGAAAGGGGCATATTCTTGCTTATGGGCTTTGCTTCATTATCAGCTATATAATCTTTGTCATATATGAACTCATAACCCATGTCCGTTTTTAGAAGTATTCCTGCTTTTTTATTATTATAATATACAGATGCTCTATCATTCATCATCTATCTCTCTTGAAAGCTCTACCGGTCCCAGTGTCTTACCGAATAACCTTAATACTTTATTCAATGTATCTGTTCTAAAATTTTTTTTCTTCCCCTGTTCGACATCTCTTATGAACCTCAGGCCCACACCTGCCTTTATTGCAAGCTCCTTCTGGGTTATGCCGGCAGCTTTTCTTTCTGACCTTATGAAATCACTTATATTGTTTCTATTATTCATATCTAATTTATACCTTTTTTGATATATTTTGTCAATATATATAATATTATTATACTATAATGGGTATATATTTAATATTTATATATCTATAAGGGTATAATTTTAGAATAATTAATATAACTTATACCTTTATAGGTATATATTATCCTGTGGAGTAATGTTCCCCACTCAGCACTGCATCAGGTTATCTTTCTGTAGAGTATTAGCCTGGTCGGGATGGGGGGATTTGGTCTTCCG
>CAYNXW010000250.1:0-4429 GCA_964401265.1 uncultured Pirellulales bacterium
GGTCGGGTTCGGTAGCATGGCGGAAGCGAGCTTCGAGGTGGATGGGTTCCTGCCCAGGCCAGGGCACGAAGCAGAGTTTGAACTGATCGCCGGTCTTTAGTTTGGGCATCTTGTCCAGGGGCATGACCAGGCCCAGTCCTCCGGCGGAGAGATCGTGGAGGCGTGCGTGTCCGGATAGGGCGGGCGAGGTATCAGGATCCTGCCAGGAGGGGGCAAAGGAGACGATGACGGGTTCGCCGGCGGGAGCGGCGGCACGGTTGAAGGCCCGGCGTTGGACTTTTTCGACCTGCTGTGGGGCCAGGACGGTCATGGCAGGGGCGGAGACGCCAGGTTCAATTTCGAACTGTCCACAGTTGAGGATGCGGGTGACGAAGAGGCACTTGTGATAGCCCTTTTTGAAGCTGACGGCGATTTCCTGGCCCTGGGTGGGCTCGATGGCTTCGGTCTGGTCGTTGTCTTTGGGAGAGGCCAGCGCCAATCGGCCGCTCTGGAGGCCCAGGAAGTTGGAGTTGTAGACCTGCCAGAGGTAGCCTCGTCGGTTGGTGACTTTGATGGGTAAATGGCGTCGGGCGGCCTCTTCGAGCATTTTTTTGCATTCGACACCCACGGCATAGTTGCGGCTGATCATTCCCGACTCCTCCGGTAAGGTCTTTGTCGTTGTCGCATTCGTCTTGTGCTGCGCGGCCGGGCCGGCTGGGCAATCCGCGTGCCCGAGACACATCGGCGTCGGCATATATTTTTCTTCGTCCGAAAAAGAGGGTGACATGAGCGGGGTTTTCGAGAAGGCCTTCTCCGGTCGCCTGGTCTGTATTCGCCGGGGGCGGGGCGATTGCCAGCGGGTTTTTGGGCCCTTAGCAGGGGTGCTGACCAAAGTGCGGCGAGAGGGGGGCTATTACTGAGCGAAAAACGGGGGTGCGTACGCAATCGTGGCAGAGAAAATGAAGAATATGGTGGCAAGATAGGCAAGCTGTAACGATTGTAGTGTGCGCGATTTGGTCAGCGACTGTCAAAAACTTGCAAAAAGTTGGGGCAAAGTGAGCCGTTTTGGGGGCAAACTTACACGTTTATAGGCCAAACTGAGGTACTTTTTGGGGTGTTTTTGAGGGGTGGTTTTCAGGAGTGCGCACGGATCTAGATTGCCTAGCTTGCCTATTTTGACAAGTGAAGAGAAGAGGCATAAGGCATAAGGGATAAGGCATAAGGGGAGGTGTCGCCTGCGGCGACGGGTGAAAAAGATGCACCGCAGAGGCGCCGAGGACGCGGAGAAGAGAAGAGGAGGAACCACTAAGACTCAAAGACACAAAGAAGAGCAGATTCTTTTTGAGGGGGTTGACAGGATTTACAGGATTTCAAGAAGAGAAGGCAAAAGGCAGAAGTGAAGAGGTTGAAGGTTCAAGGTTGAAGGTTGAAGGGTTGAAGAGGAGGCGTCAGGGGAGGGGGTATTCTTATTCGCTAGGCCGGGGGGCGGTAGAATGGCAGGCCAGGTCGGGAGGGAAGAGGCGGTGTTCGGGCTTGACTGGAGTAAGGGGAGGGAGATAATGGGGGCGGGAGTTGAGACGAAGGCGTGACATAGTGGGTGAGGGTTTTTTCTTGGAAAATATGCAGCTTTAGAAACGTTGGTTTGCATAAGGCCGTCTTGGCAAGAAGGGTGGTTAGAGATGCTCTCAAATATCAAGCTTGGGCAGATGGAGATACCGAAAGAAGACCCTTTTGCTAATGACAGGCTGGGGCGGAAGGAGCCTGCAAATGTACTTACAGGGTTGGTAAGCAAAGTTCCAGGGCCGTTGGTGGTAAGCTTGAACGGTGGTTGGGGAACCGGTAAGACGGTTTTCTTGAAAATGTGGCAGCAGAGCCTGGAGAACGAAAGATTTCGGGCAATATATTTTAGCGCGTGGGAAGATGATTACAGCAATGATGCGCTTGTGGCGATGATTGGTCAAATATGGGTCACCCTCGAACGTACGAGCTACAAAGAGATTGCCGCGTCAATCAAGGAATGTGCGGTTCCGTTACTGAAAAAGACTGTTGTTGGTACTATTAAGGCAGTAACGGCCGGCAGTGTTTCGCTGGATGAAAAAGAGTTGCAGTCGGCAGGGAAACAGGCTGTCGATGAATATATTGCTGCAGGCAGAATGATTAAGGATCTCAAAGACCGTTTGAATGGTCTGGCGAGCAAGGTTCGTGAAGAGACGGAAAAACCTTTGGTTATTATTGTTGATGAGCTTGATCGCTGCAGGCCTACCTTTGCTATAGAACTGTTAGAAAAAATAAAGCACTTATTCGATATCCCCGGCATCTTATTTGTTCTTGGGATCGACCGTGAACAATTGGGTCATTCTATAAGAGCGGTTTATGGGCAGGGAATGAATGTTGACGGTTACCTCAGACGTTTTATCGATATGGAGTTCATATTGTCTCCAGGAGGCACAAGGCCTTTCTGTTTACATATGTTTGAGCAGCTTGGGCTTAACAAGAGTTGTAATGAGAATGTGTCAAGAGGGGTTGACAGTAATAGGATGTGTGACATAATATCGCGATTGTGGGGGTGTTTTGCTTTGTCCTTACGAGACATTGAGCATTGTTGTAGGCTCTTAGCTCTCGCCTACACAGATACTGGAGGCATAAGCCCCTTGCCTTCATACTTGCTTGCAACTCTCATACTTGTGAAGTTAGTTAATCCTGATTTATATCGCGAATATTGTCAGGGTCGCTGCAACGGAGGCAACGTGTCTGATTTCATTGCCGCGCAACCGGGCGCTGCCGACTTCTTCAATACAAATGAAGGGATGCGTGTTCAAGTGGAATTACTGATGTGTTCTCCAGATGAATGGCGAGATGCTGTGCTTGAGCAGATGCGTTTACAGTTGAACGAGGCGTTCACCAAACCGGAATTGGTTCCTGAGACGGTAAAGAACATGAGCAAAGATGCTCTCAGTTGGGTATGCGAGTGGTGTGAGCGATCGACGGACAGATGGTACGGAAGAGATGTGCTTGTCGATGTCAGCAAGAAGTTGGAGTTGGCATCTTTGATGCTCGGTGATGGAAGGAGGTTTTAGGCGAGGTATATATGGAGGCACAGAGGGGATAGATGGTCATTTCCTGCTAGTACCCAGGATTTGAAGCGTAGGGCAAGAGAAGCGATGCGTGGAATAGTGAGGACGGCAAATTGAGTAGGGGGCCAAGGTGGTATCAAGGGAGGGTGTGAAATAAACTGTGTAAACGGTCATGGAATTGCTACACTTTTTGACAGGAAAGGAATTCTATGAGCCAGAGGACACAGGAACAATTGATTGATGAGTTATTGAAGGACTACCGGGGCCCCGAATCGTTTTGGGGCGAATCAGGGCTGTTTGCCCAGCTTAAGAAGAAGATTGTCGAGCGGACACTTGACGCGGAGATAGACGATCATCTAGGCTATAGCAAGCATGATCCCAAGGGCCATCACAGTGGTAATTCCCGCAACGGCAGGGGCAAAAAGACGGTGGTGATCGATGCCGACCAAGTCGAGTTGGAGCCGCCTCGCGACCGCAACGGCACGTTTGAGCCGCGGCTAATTCCCAAGCGTCAGCGGTATTTCGAAGGCTTTGACGGAAAAATACTGGCGATGTATGCTCGCGGCATGAGCGTCCGGGACATCCAGTCGTGCCTCTTGGATATGTACCAGGTGGACGTTTCGGAAGGGCTGATCAGCCAGGCGACCCAAGGCGTCATGGACGAGGTCAAGGCCTGGCAGAATCGCCCGCTTGACAACATCTATCCCATTGTCTTTCTGGATTGCATCGTGGTCAAAAGTCGTGAGGAAGGCCGTGTGACCAACCGTAGCGTGTATCTGGCGCTGGGCATCACCATGGAAGGCCAGAAGGAGCTTTTGGGTCTATGGATAGCCGCCAGCGAAGGCGCCAAATTCTGGCTTGGGGTCATTACCGAGCTTAAAAATCGCGGGCTCAAAGATATATTCATTGCGTGCGTGGACGGGCTCAAAGGCTTTCCCGAGGCCATCGAGAGTATCTTTCCTCAGACCCAGATTCAGCTTTGCATCGTGCATATGATTCGCAATTCGGTCAAGTATGTCCACTGGAAGGACCGTAAGGCGGTATGCCAGGATTTGAAGACGATCTACACGTCGGCCACGGAGCAGCAGGCCGAGCTGGCTCTGGATGCCTTTGGCAAGAAGTGGGATTCCAAATATCCCACGATAAGCCAGATGTGGCGAAAGCACTGGGAGCGTGTCATACCCTTCTTTGACTATCCCGACGACATTCGCAAGGCGGTCTATACGACCAACGCCATTGAGTCGCTCAACCGCTCGCTGCGTAAGGTCATCAAGACCAAGGGTGCGTTCCCTAACGACGCGGCGATCATGAAGATCTTCTATCTAGTAGTTCATTGATTCAATAATGTCGGGTACAGTCGTTTCAGTTTTGTGCGG
>CAYNXW010000251.1:0-4423 GCA_964401265.1 uncultured Pirellulales bacterium
TATAGACAAGGTTGACGCGTGCGCACTCCTGAAAATCACCCCTCAAAAACGCCCGAAAAACGCCCAAAAATGGCCCAAAACGTCTCAACTTCTGCCCAAAACGACGCAACTTCGCCCAACTTCTTGCCACTTTTCGACAATCGCTGACCAAATCGCGCACACTATAACCGGCATAGATTACCCATCTTAACATATTCTGCAAAATTGCCGCCGACCAATTTGCGCACGCACCCGCGTTCTTCGCCAAAAAACGAAGCCTTCCCTGAGCGCGTTTGCGTCAGCATCCCTGTTATAGGCCATCGTGACAGCACCTTCCTCAACGCCAATACAACTCCGTCGGCTTCAGCACGTACCCCACGGTGCGGGGCCCCGCCTTCAACCTGTGTTCCCACACGCTGGACACAAGCCCTCTGCTAACGTAAAATCGCTTGTGAATCACAAAACTGACCTAAGCCAATGGAGCACAAAGAGAGAGTGGACCAGCCAATGATACAAGGCCCCTGCAAATTTGCCCCCATCTTCACCGAACGCCTCTGGGGCGGCGCCAAACTCAAGCAGTTGTACAATAAGGACTTACCGTCCGATAAGCTCGTCGGCGAAAGCTGGGAGCTCGTCGATCTGCCCGAGCATGCCAGCATCGTCACCACCGGCCAACATGCCGGCCTCACCCTCCGTCAACTCCTCGAACTGCACGGCAGCGACTTCGGCTTCTCTGCCGAGCAGGCCACCGCCCCCTTCGGCCTCATGGTCAAATTCCTCGACGCTGCCGACGTCCTCAGCGTACAGGTCCACCCCGACGAGCAGGCCGCTGCCCAATTCCCCGACGCACGCCCCAAAAGCGAGTGCTGGTACGTCCTCCACGCCGAGCCCGGCGCGGTCATCTACCGTGATCTCAAGCCCCATGTCGAGCGCGATCATGTCCGCGACGCCCTCAAATCCGGCAATTTTAAATCACTCCTCCAGCCCTGGCCCGCCAAACCCGGCGACTTCCACTTCCTCCCCGCCGGCACCGTCCATGCTTTGGGCGCCGGCATTGTCGTCGCCGAGATACAAACCCCTTCAGATACTACATTTAGACTCTACGACTGGGACCGCCGTGACGCCCAGGGCAACAGCCGGCAACTCCACATCGACCAGGCCCTCGCCTCCATCCACTACCCCAACGCCCATACGCCCTCCAGCAGCCCTGCCAGACCATCCACCCACTCTACAGACCCCGATAGCCACCTTGCCGCTCTGATGGATTTCGCCGGCCAGATCGGCCAGGCCGACCTGCTCACCACCTGTCCCTATTTCAATGTCGTACGCCTCACGGTGCCGACAACAGGACTCCACGAGCTCGAACTGCCTGTCCCAACAGTATTTATAACGCTCACGGGTTCGGGACACATCGCGACTGCCGCCGACGAGCACGCCCGCTGCAGCTACACTGCCGGCGACACCCTGTTAGGTCCGATAATGAAGCCCGCCCGTATCACTGTCCAGCAACCCACCGAATGGCTGCTGGCAACCCTGGGCCCACAACGCCCACGGTAATGGCCCCTCAAACAAAAGTCCTCATACAAACGATAACGGCAGGAGGCTAAACCGCCTGCCGGAAAGGTGTTATGGAAAGACTCCAAAAACTCATGGCCGAGGCCGGCGTCGCCTCCCGACGCCACAGCGAACAAATGATCCGCGATGGGCTCGTCCGCGTTAACGGCCAGACCGTCCGCGAACTGCCCGTCCTGGTCGACCCCGATCACGATGTCGTGGTGGTGCAGGGCAAAAAGCTGCGCTTTGAACCCAAGGTCTATTTCCTCCTACACAAACCCAAAAAAGTGGTCTCCACCAACTACGACCCCCAGGGACGACCCCGCGCTATTGATCTCCTAAAGACCGTTCGAGAAAGGGTTTACCCCGTCGGGCGACTCGACGCCGATTCCCGGGGGCTGCTGCTCTTGACCAACGATGGCGAGTTGGCCAACCAACTGACACACCCCCGCTACGGCGTACCGAAAACCTACGTCGCCGAGATTGCCGGCACCTTGAGCGGGCCCGAAATTGCCGAACTTCGCTCCGGTATCCGGCTCGAGGCCAAAGGCCCCGCAGCCATGCACCGCGTGACCGTCCTCCGGCGTGGGCCCCAGGAATCCCTGCTCGAAATCACCCTCACCGAAGGCCGTAACCGGCAGATTCGCAGAATGTTAGCACGTCTGGGCAAACGGGTCCGCCACCTCACGCGGGTGCGCATGGGCCCTCTGACCCTCAAGGGCCTCGGTGTGGGCAAGTTCAGGCCACTGACGGTCGCCGAGGTGCGGGCCCTGCGAAAGGCCGCCGAGACGCCCAGCAAGCGTAGAAAACCGTCACGTCCTCGCAAAGTGCCTGCCAAGCCCCAGAGCAGCGTCAGCACCGCCGGCGCCAGCACGGCGGGTGGCACCTCGCGTGTGCGAGGCAAAGGCAGGGCCAGCGGCTCGTCTGTGCCCGCAACTGGCGGGCGGCGCCATGCTGCCAGCAGGGCATCGCGGGGCAGTCAGGCTGCCCGAGGTCGCATTGCCAGCAAGCAAGGCAATCGCAGCCAGGGGCCTAAGGCGAAAGCTCGTTCTCAAAAGCGTGTGGTGCGCAAACGCAGTGGCGGCAAAGGTGGAGGCCCGCGACGATGACCAAGGCGTGTGCCGTGCGGACGAACGGGCTGATGATGGGAGTGGCGCTTGTATTGACGGTGCCGGTGGGCTGTGGGGGCCCTGGCAGGGGGGTCGGTCAAGGGCCATTGGCTCTGGCGCGTCAGTACATTGCCAAGGAGCAGTATCAACCGGCGGTGCAGGTGCTTTCGACGTTTATCGCCAAGCCATCGGGGGCCAACGAGGTGGGCACGGCCCATTACCTTCGGGGGCTGGCCTATGCCCAGATGGAGCCAGCGCGTAATAAACTGGCCCAAGAGGACTTTGAGCAAGCATTGGCCAAGGCCCACAAGAAGAAGGAGCTGGCGGCGTTCGCCCACGTGGGGCTGGGGCATCTGTATTTTGAGAGCAGGCCCGACGAGCAGGAGCGGGCGGTTGAGCACTATGAGGCGGCGTTGTCGCAGATCGACGCGGACGAGGAGACGCAGGCGGTGGTGCTTTATCGCCAGGGGGTGGCGTTGCAGCGTCTGGGTCGCTGGGAAGAAGCGGACCGGTATTTGTCGCAAACGTTTGACCGGTTTGGCGAATCGACGTATGGCGGCTATGCGCGGGAGCACTTTGGGTCGCGGGCGTGGCGGCTGCAGTTTGGGGCGTTTGCTGTACGTGAGCGGGCCGTGAAGCTGGTGGAGCAGTTGAAGCGGGACGGGACGCAGGCGGACTGGGCGCCGCGGCGGCGGGAGGGAGGCGTGCTCTACACGGTGCAGGCCGGTCGGTACGGTACCTATCGGCAGGCGCGGCAGGCTCTGGCGGCAGTGCACGGTGCGTATCGGCAGACACAGATTGTAGCGGCGCCATAGAGATACACTATGTCCTGGTTTGAGGTGGCCAGTGAGCGAAGGCAGGGCAAGTGTTTTACATGGCGGCCTGGCGGGCCAGAACATACCGATAGCGATGAGGTGATACGGTGAACGAATGGGAGCAAGCAGCGATGAGTCTGACGGGGTCGGTGCGGGCGGAGGTGGCGAGGCTGGCGGAGCGGCGTTGTGATCTGGCGGAGGCGTGCGTAGGGATGGTGGGGGCGTATGAGCTGCTGGCCAAGATGTTTGAGGCGGGGGGCGTCTTGTACGTGTGCGGCAACGGTGGTAGTTTTTCCGACGCGTTGCATATCAAGGGCGAGTTGGCCAAGAGTTTTGAGCTGCCTCGACCGCTGAGGGACGAGGGGGTGCGGGCGCGGCTGGTGGCGGCGGGATTGTCGACGGACTCGATCGGCAAGCTGGAGGGGGGGCTGCCGGTGGTGGTGCTGGGGGATTCGCACAGTCTGCGCAGCGCCTACGAGAACGATCAGGAGGCCACTCTGGCGTATGCCCAGGAGTTGCACGCGTTTGCCGGACGGCTGGGGCGGGGGGCGTTGCTGGGCATCAGCACGAGCGGTAATGCCGCGAATGTGGTGGCGGCGGCCCGGGTGGCCCGGGGGTACGGATTGGGGACAATCAGTATGACGGGGCCGGGCGGTGGTCAGCTGGCGGAGGTAGCAGAGGTGGCCTGGCGGGCGCCGGGTCACTCGACGGCGGAGGTCCAGGAGAACATGGTGCCGTTGTATCATGCCCTTTGCCGGATGCTGGAGGTGCGGTTTTTCGGCCAGGGCGGGTAAGAGCAGAGATGTTTTGGCGTCGTCGCATCAGCGTCAGTCCAGTGAGGCGACGACGCCATGGATGGCCGCCTGTAGGGGCATGACGGACCACGTCGGTCGGTTTGAATTATAAGAAAGCGGGGCCCAGGAAAGGATATCCCAGGCCCCGCTTTTGTTTAAGCCTGCAAACTCA
>CAYNXW010000252.1:0-4421 GCA_964401265.1 uncultured Pirellulales bacterium
CTCCAACGACACGCTCAACTTTACGGCCAAGGACAGCCGGGGCAGCGTGGTCGCCCTGCCGGGTTAAGTGGGGTGGATTGCCTTATCAGTAACATGACCAAGACAGGCCGGGCCGATGCGGTAACCATGCACGGCCCGGGCTGATGTACTGCCTTGAGTGTATCGGGATGATAGCAGGGGAGGGCGGATGGAGACACCCGTCAGTTCAAGACGCGTTGTCCGAATGTCAGATGCAGGCAGGGGGCCTACAAGCTACCTCTTGCGTTTGTAGTGACTTTGCACGATGGCATCGAGAAACACTTCCGTTTTGACGTGGGCGAATTCCATTGTTTTGGGAAGCTCTCTGAAGAGAGCAATGCCGCCGCCTAAGAGTACGGGAATAGTGGTTATGATCATTTCATCGATTAAGTCTTCTTTTAGAAAGCTCTGTACAGTCAAGCCTCCGTCAATATAAAGTTGAGAATGGCCTGCTTCGTGGACTTCGTGTAATACCGCCGAAAGTGCTCCTTTGACGAGCTGTGCCTTGTCTTTGTATTCGTTCGGTACGGACTGCAAAGAACAACTCAAAACGAACACGGGCTTGCTATAAGGCCAATCACACCCAAAGCCGCAAACTGTCTCAAAAGTGTTTCGTCCCATGACAATGGCATCAATGCGGTTCATGAACTCAGACCACCCAAAATCCACATTTTCCGGGTTGGGTACTGTCTCAAGCCAATCCAGTCCGCCATGTCGGTCTGCAATGTATCCGTCGATACTGGTAGCGATATAGACAATATTTGACATGTTGACCTCCATGGCTGTCAAAGACTTATGAAAGATGCGGGTAAGAGATACGTTGGCTGAATGTCGGATGTGGCTATGCGAGCTGCAAGCTTGGGTTGAGGGTGTTGAAGCACGAGCATGCTTACTGTTTCAGCGTTTCTGTCGATGCCTCATCGGGGGGGCGGTTGCTGCTTAGCGTTTCGAGGGTTGGCATGATTTCTTCGAGGGTCATTGCGGGCGGTGTCGGGCCAAGCATGGTCATCAGGAAGGTGGTGGAATTGATGCGATTGAGCGAGCCGTGCGTGCTGACGGCACCGCCGATGAGGATGTCGAAGGCCTTGCTGCCGTGGCACCAGCCGTCCTGGAGGCACACGATGAGATCGGGGTTCATTTCGACCAGGCCATGAAAGGCCAGCCAAATGCGCCGCAGGGGGTCGGGGTAGAGGTGGGTGACGGTGGCTTGGAAGAGGATGTCGTCGTTAACAAAGCTGTCGGCGTCGATTTGTCCGTTTTGCTCGAGCTGTCTGAGGATATCCTTCAGTTCGAGCGGGTCGCCATAGAGGGCTCTGTAGCGGTATTTGTCCTCGTGGTGCTCGATAATGGCTTTGCCGCCGACGGATTCGACCACAATGGAATCGTCGCGCTTATAACAGGCGATGGTTGTGACGGGATCGGCCAAGAGTACCTGTGCGACGTCGGCGGGGCGGGGTGTAAAGAAGGCGGCGTAGGTGACCAGGCCGTACTTGACGGTCACGACGTCGTGTTCCTCTTTGATGCAGCTGGCAGGGCGGAAGCCGGCGCGTTTGAGCAGGTTGGTGAAGCTGACGCGTCCGCGTCCGGAGAGATTGTGTCCGTGGTCGGCGAGGAGTGAGATGTTCACTCGGCCGCGGCGTTCGTAGACGATCTGTTCGCAGAGTCGGTCGATGAGCCTCAGGTATTCGATGATGCCTTCACGGCCCTGTTGGGTGCCCCAGCCGGCGGTGGCAATGCTGTAGGCAATGATGGTGCCTTTGTCGGTCTTGCGGACGGTTTCGAGGATGCCCTTCATTTCTCCTTCGAGCAGGCTCTGCGGGGAGAGATAGGCAAAGCCGTCAAACGTGACGGGCATGCGGTAGGCCAGTTTGTTGGTCCAGTCGGCGTTGCCGCCGCTCATGTAGAAGGTGTTGCCGCCGGCGATGCAGTTGGTTTGTGGGTCGAAGTAGAGGGCCTGGTAGGCGCGGGGTTGTTGCCCGCCGAAGATGCGCCAGAAGGCCAGGTCTGTCATACAGGGGAAGCAGCTGATCACGCGGGCCGGGGGGTGGAAGAGTCGAAAACGTCCCTGCTCGTACAGCTCTTCGACAAGGTGATAGGGCACGCCGTCCAACGCGATGATCACGTGCGGGACGGTGTCGGGCTCAACGGCATCCAGGCTGACGTGCTCGAGGTTGCTGTCGTCGCATAGAACAAATTGGAGTTCGACTTTGCGGCCTTTGGCGTCAAAGATTTGGCGATAGTCGGGTTCGTTGCCGTCCAAATTGTACCAGATGGTGCGTTGGCCGTTCTGAGCCGTAACGCGGCTGGCGTGTTCGGGGAAGTAGGGCACCTTCTGGCAGCCGGTGATGTAAGCCAACAGCAGGGCCGCAGCCAGGTATGGAACGCTTGTTGCCTTGGTGGTGACGCTATTCATATGTCGCTAGCCTCGATTTCTGAGGAACAGATTGTGTCGAAAACGCATCATATCGGTCGCGACGTCGCCGATGAGGACGCGCTGGGCAAATCGTCTTGCAACGGTCTGTTGTGTTCTGCTTGAGCCGGCCCTGGCAGTTGGTGGCCTGGGTCAAGGACAGTTTCTTCAGGTGTCAGTGGGGCCCACCTGAAAGACAAGGGGCTATTATAGCTGGATGGGGATGGCCGGCCAACGGTCAAATTTCCTCTAAAATTGTATTTACTTCGTCAGGCGCAACACATTGCTTGTGAGATGCGTGCGGCCAGAGTATTGCTTAGAGTGCTGACGAGCTGTCTGAGAGGCCCGTAGGGATGCTCTGGGCACGACGGGCCCATGTCAGCGGCAAGGGGGCGGGAGGCGGCTGGGCGTGCCCCTAGGTGATGCTGCGTTGCTTGTGGGGGGCACTGCAGGGGCCACGGTGGGCGCAAAGAAATGGTCGTGCCCTGAGTGATATCAAGGCACGACCTTCGCCCTAGCGTATGCATTTCCTTTCGCGGCGATTGTGGCGCGTGTTAGATGTCCTGCGGCTTGACAGTGCTGCGACGGTTGGAGTCGGCACGGACGCAGGCCTTGTCCAGACATGCGTAGAGGCAGTCGGACATGGTCTGGATGGCGTCGGCGCTGCACATGTAGCCCTTGGCGCGGATGTAGGCCTTCACCTTACTGGCGACTACCAACACTTCCTTGTTGCTGGCCTTCTTTGCGGTCTTTTTCTTCGCTGTCTTTTTCTTGGCTTTCTTCTTCTTAGCCATGTGTGATCCTCCGTGAGAAATAAGAGAATACCAATACTTCACCGCATACGCTGCGATTTGAGCGCAATTCTTATGGGACGAGGCCGGCTTTGCAACAAAAAAAAGTGCGAAAAATGGCAAAAAGAGGCACGAGAGGCCCTATTGCGGCAAATTGACACAGCCGCTCGGAACGCAAGCTGCTCTATTGGGTCCGTTGGCGTCCTTGCGTGGCCTGTTTCCTTAGCGTTTGGGGCAGCGCCTTGCCTGTGGGGGGCGGTTCAAAGAGGGCAAAAAAAAATGTTTGAGCCCTCTTGCCAAACGCGAACGGATACGGAAAAATTGGGCGCCGCTGCGGTCCGGCTGGCCGAGGTGTGAGAAAAAGGCGATACACTAAAATGCTTTGATAGTGCGAGGTTTGAATAATGGGCAAGGAAACCCAGAACGCCCAAGAGCATGCGTATGAGGGGCTGATTCCTGTGCGGTACGCGCGGGATGCTGCCGAGGCAGAGTTTTACCGGGCTTTGCTCGAGGATCATGAGATTCCGGTGTCGGTGGTGGGAGAGTCTGGCGGCCAGGCGAAAGGAGCCGATGCGGCCGAGCGTAACGGCATTGCCATCCTGGTTTCGGAGGAGCACGCAGCCGAGGCCGAGGACATCATCGAGCAGCGAACTGCTCTGGATGATGAATTCGATGACGACCTGGAAGCCTACGATGCCAACGACGATGACGATGACGATATGTTCACCCAGCTTGTTGACGTAGAGGACGACGATCTGGATGACCTGGATGAGTCGGAGTTGATGCATGACGACGATGAGGACTATCTCTAATGAACGAGCCTACGGAACAGACACAAGCGGAATCGGCTGATCGGCGTGCAGGGGCAGAGCGGCGACAAGGATTGCCCGATACGCGTTCTGATCCCGTCGAGCGACGCAGTGGGTTAGACCGTCGACGGGGCCCCGGCCGGAGGCGAAGCGACGCGCGTCGTGCTGCCGAAGAAGGCGAAATGAACGACGAGCAATTCGACTTCATCATGGCCATTAACGAATACAAGCGGGTGAACAAGTGCCCCTTCCCCAGCTATACCGAAGTGCTTGACATCGCCAAGGCGCTGGGCTATCGCAGAGTGGCTGAGCCGCGTTCACTGGCTGAATTGAAAGACTAGCCTGCGGTTGTTGCTCGTGACGTCTGTGTGTGGATGGTATTAAGGCGCCTCG
>CAYNXW010000253.1:0-4411 GCA_964401265.1 uncultured Pirellulales bacterium
AGTAAGAGTTCACGCTTTAGCGTGTTCTTCTGGATGTCGCACACCAAAGTGTAGACTCCTACCTTGTTTACTTTTTTACTTAATAATCCCACTCTCTTCCATAGTCAAGAGCAGGGTACCTTATCATCTTCTAAGTTCCATTGCCTGGATAACCTTCCGTGCATCAGGCCCAGATGTTGCCGCAACTCTTTCATTTGATCCGTTTTGATCAGGATATGATAATGGTTTGGCAAGATACACCACGCGACGCATTCAAGGCAATAACTATCACATATATTTATAAGAGCATCTTCAAGTTGAGCAATACGACAAGGGACTTTTCCCGGAATATGCCTATGTTCATAACACGCGGCTGAGACAATATAATGTAGGCTTATTTCTGAATCCCAATGTGGCGGGCTGTGCCAGGGTCTCTTCTGCTCTCTTCTGAACCGGAGAGCTTCCTGGCGTTCTTTCGGGGTCATTTCCCGCCATTTATACATGTTGGCTATGCCTTACGCTTCCTCTTGCACGCTAAAGCGTGAACTCTTGCCTTACAATTCTCTGCCTCCTGTATTTTGACCTGCTTCGAGTGCAACCCGGCCTCTCTACCATCTCACACCGCCGCCCATTCCCCCGCCGGCTGCACCGATACCGCTGCGACGGTCATTCCAACGGAACGTCAGACGGGCCTTGGCCCATGCCCGCCTGGTACAGACAGGTATTATACCGATTCAGGCTGGCCAACCAAGTAGATACGGTTTTTTCCGCTTCGCTTGGCCGTAAGAAGCGCTTCGTCGGCCTTGGCCAGCAGCTCCTGGACGGTACTGCCGTCCCACGGAAAACAGGCCAGACCGCCACTGATCGCGAGGGTGCCCCGCGCCTCGGGCCCCAAGCTGGGCACCTCGTTGGTCTTGAGCATCCGCCGGAAACGATTGCTCAAAAACAACGCCACTTCCGGATGACCCCGCAGCGGCGTCTGGGCACGGGTCGCTTCACAACGGTTCGTTCCAGCCGTCGTTGACGGTGCCGCCATGCCCTCGCCCCCGCCTTCCTCGCGACGGTACACCGGCCTCGGCTGGCCCGTGTCCCAGAACAGCACCGCAAACTCATCCCCGCCCATCCGCGCCACCACGTCGTGCGTCCGACAACACCGTCGCATCAGCTTGTAACATTCACGAAGCACTTCGTCCCCCGCCAGATGCCCGTACGTGTCGTTGTAGTGCTTGAATTCGTCAATATCAAACATCAGCAGCGTTACCTGCGTGTGCTCATGTTTGCTCTGTTCGATCACTTCACGCAAAAAATATTCCAGGTAACGCCGATTGTACGCCCCCGTCAGCTCATCCACCGTCGCCAGGTGCTTGAGTGTCTCGTCACGCTGGGCCAAAGACAGCAGCGTCGCCAAAAAGTCTGCGAAATGTTGGGCCATCGCCGGCCGGGCCCGGACCCCGCGACGTGCCGGCCCCAGACGCAGTTCGCCGATGGCGCCGCCGGGCTCTCGCAGCGGCACGACCGCTTCTGCACGCCCCCGAGTGCCCTCTACATCCCCGGCCTCTGCCCTCTCGTCTCCCGCCTCCCTGACGCAAATGTCTACCCATTCGACCCCCAACAACTCGCCGGCCAACTCGCCAGCCTGCTCGAGCAGCTTCGTACGCCCTTGCGGAATCAGTTGCGCCAGGTCACGGTAACGGCTCAACAATGCCGGATCAATGTCGCCTGCTGCCGGCTCGGTCGCGGCGGGCGCAAAGCCGTCTTTGGCCGCTCCGCTGGCCGCTTCGCCCGATGATGCCGCCCCGCACACAGAGTCACCACCCAAGCCGACACGCCGAGTAACACCCCACGCCCTCCCAACGCTCCTCTCTCCGCCCCGCAACGCGTCGCCAAGTTGACCAGCCGGCACCGGCCAAATCAGATAATCATCCGCTCCCGCCTCAACCGCCAATCGCGAAAAAACCTCCGTGTAAGGCTCCCCGTAGAGCAACAGCCGAGCATGCGGGGCCAGACGCCGTAACGCCCGCACCGCCTGCGCAGCGTCTTTTTCCACCGCGCCGCTATGCACCAACACCGTCCCATAGTCGTGTCGGCTCAGTTGGGCGATGCCTTTGAGCACGTCGCCTTCAATGTCGACAGCTACCTCCGCGAAGCGTTGCGCCAGCAAGTGGCTCATCCGGCCGTCATCGCCGAGCAAAAGTATCGCGCCAGGCTTAGTTGTATTGACGGTATCCATTTGTTTCTTGAGTACGGTCATAGGCCTTGCCATTCCGTCGCGGCGGTCTTAACGCATCAGGGCGTTGAGTTCGTCCTCGCTCAGCAGCGGGGCGGCATTGGAATCCTCTGGTCCGCCCGCGCGACCAGCCTTGGAGCGCCCCTCGACAACGTGCCGCTGCCGGGCCGACTCCTCTCCTTGGCGGCTTTGCCGGACGATCTCGCGGGCCAACGTCTCCAACCCCGCCTCCGCGGGCGGCGCCGCCGGCGGTTCATCAAATACTTCCTTCAGAGCCGGCCCTGTTGTCTCTGCCACCCCCGCTCCGCCCCACCGAACCAGTCGCTCCTGTGCCAGGCCAAACACCTCGCCCGCCCCGGCCTCAGCCGCCTGGACCAGCTTCACCTGCCGACCCGTCAGCGACACCGCCTGCGACCTTACCTGCTCCACACCGGCCAACGCACCAAAAAGCGCCATATGCCCCCGCGGTAGGTGATCCACCATCACCGTCAAGACAACCGCCCCTTGGCCAGCCAAAACCAACGCCTCGGCAAGCCCTTCATAAACATTATCAAAACAGCAGCCACCCGGCGCACCAAGCAACTGCGCCAGCCGCTCGGCGAAACCTTGCGGCGCAACAATCACGTGGGGAATCTCTTGCTTATCGGACACAGCCATGGCGTCAACCTGTCGGGTTATCGGGCTCAGACATTAGTACTATCGTAGCGTAAATCGGCTCAATTGTCAAAGAATTGCCCCCGTCGCCAAAGCCCGCTCTCCTGTAAACCTCTATATATAAGCAACTTATGCCTCTTGCATGCCGGCATCGGAAGCCGCCGACGTTTCCCGTTCCTGCCCCGTTGACAGCGCCCCTTGCCCCGCAACTCATGACCTCCGCGGGGGCTTTTCCTTGCGGCCTGGACACGCCCACCGTATAGTCTTGAGGGCGGGTATCCGCAGATTTTATGGAAAAAAAACTCTCAACAGGAGTACGCGTTATGGTGCAATCACCGCGCCGCAAGGTAAATGAACTAGCGGCAGCCGAACGGATTGAGCAAGTCTTCTTGGTCTCCCAGCCGCAGCTGCGCACTACCAGCCGAGGCGACTACTACATCGCTGCCTTCCTCAGCGACAGCACCGGACGACTCAACGGCCGCATGTGGCAGGCCTCCGAGGTCATCTACAAATCCCTGCCCAGTGAGGGCTTCGTCCACGTCAAGGGCCGCACCGAAACCTACCAGGGCGCCCTCCAACTGGTCATCGAGGCCATCCGACCCGTCGACGCCACCCAGGTCGACCTCGAAGACTTCCTGCCCAAAACCCCACGCGACATCCCCCAAATGTTCGCCGCCGTCCAACAGGTCCTCGAGACCGTCCGCAACCAGCACCTGGCTCGATTGATCCAGGCCTTTCTAAATGACAAACCCCTCATGGCCTCCTTCCAATTGGCCCCCGCCGCCATCTCCCTGCACCACGCCTACCTGGGCGGGCTCCTCGAACATACCCTTTCCGTCCTCGAACTGGCCCAACGCGCCCTGCCCCAATACCCCAAGCTCGACGCCGACCTCGTCTTGACCGGCTTGTTCTTGCACGACATCGGCAAAACCAGCGAGCTCGACTACGACATCAGCTTCAAATACAGCGACGAAGGACGACTCCTCGGACACCTCGTCAAGGGCGCCATGCTCATCGAAGACAAGGTCCGTCACTTAAACCAGACCACGCCGGAGCCCTTCCCCACCCTGCTACGCAACTGCCTCATCCACATCATCCTCAGCCATCACGGCACACGCGAGTTCGGCTGTCCCGTCCTGCCGACCACCCCCGAGGCCTACGCCGTCCACCACCTCGACAACCTCGATTCCAAAATCAACCTGACACTGAGCGAAATTGACAAAGACGCCAACAACACCAACTGGACCAATTACGTGCGCGCCCTCGAAGCCCCCCTCCTCAAACTTCGCACGTTCGATGAGTAAGTTGCCCCCCCCACGCCAAAACCCCGCGATAAAGCCCCCTACGTTAGTAGGGGGTCTCTTCTAACGCCCCGTGCCCCAACCATGCTCCCAACTGTCATTGCGAGGAGGGCTTCCTAGCCCGACGTGGCAATCTCAACCGCCCGCGCACCCTCCTGCCCCGCCGGTATAGACATGCTTGGCCGAAAGCCCTATACTTCCGCCGTCCTTAACAGTGCAATGCGACCGGCCAGGCGGCGATAAGCTCACT
>CAYNXW010000254.1:0-4405 GCA_964401265.1 uncultured Pirellulales bacterium
TGCGCACCTTCGGCCCGGTTCTTTACCCTACACGCCCAATTACTTGATCTCGATCGTGGCGCCCACTGCCTCAAGCGTCTTCTGCAACGCCTCGGCGTCTTCCTTGCTCAGACCTTCCTTGACCGCCTTCGGAGCACCTTCAACCAGATCCTTCGCTTCTTTCAAGCCCAGACCAGTCGCCGCCCGCACTTCCTTAATCACCTTGATCTTCTGGTCGCCGACTTCCTTGAGAACCACATCGAAAGCCGTCTTTTCCTCTTCTTCCGCAGCCTCGCCGCCCGCTCCAGGCATCGCCGCTACCGCCACGGCACCCGCCGCAGGCTCAATACCATGAACGTCTTTCAAATAGTCGCCCAGCTCCTTCGCTTGCAGCAAAGTCAGGCCAACAATCTCGTCACCCAACTTCTTAATCGCATCGCTGAAAGTCTTCTCGGCCACAGCGGCTTGTGTTTCTTCTGCCATTATCTAATCACTCCTGTCTAATCCGGATACTGACGATCAAGTGCCGGAATGCCACCATCCCGTTTTAACCCCGAAGGGGCAGTCGAACGCCGTTACCTGTTCTATCTCGTCGGGGCCTCAACCGCAGGCCACAGCCCCAAATATCTCCTGATCCACCTCTGGTCCAGACAACTGCCCGATACCTCAGGCAGCCTCCTGACCCTCTTCCAGCTTCTCGACCAACGCCTTGACGCACCCGGCAATATACCCAGCAGCCTGACCAATCGCCCCAGCCAACTGACTACCCGGCGACAACGCACAACCAACCACACGCGACTGAAGCTCGCGACGGTTCGGCATCTTCGACAACGCAATAGCACCCTGGTCGTCAAGTACCTGCCCCTCAACGTAACCACCCTTGATCACCAGGTGCTCGAGCTTGTCAGCCCATTCCTTCACCACCTTCGCCGCGTCCACAATGTTGTCCCCACCAACAACCACCGCACAAGGCCCGTCGAACAAATCGTCCGCGCCTTCCATGCCAACCTCGGCAAACGCACGACGTGCCAGCGAATTCTTCACCACGTTCAGACGCATATCCTTCGCCAACAACGCGCCACGCAGCTCATTGTTCTCCACCCCACTCATACCACGCACCGATACCACCAAGCACTGATCAACACCGTCGTAACGCTGCCGAAGCTCGCCCTGCATCAATCCTTTTACTTTCTTACTCATACTTCTCGCCTTGCTCCTGTTCCTAGGACAACGCAACCTTAACCGACGGAGTCATTGTCGCACTGATACACACCTGTTTCATGTACGCCCCCTTCGCCGCCGACGGCTTCATCCGCCGGATCGTCCCCAGAAACATCTCTATATTCTCCACCAACTTCGCTTTCTCAAAACTCATCTTCCCCACCAACGCGTGCACGTTGCCCCCAGAATCATTACGAAACTCTATCTTGCCCGCCGAGTAATCCTTCACCGCCTTCTCAATCTCCGCCGTTACCGTACCACCCTTCGGCGAGGGCATCTTCCCCTGCGGCCCCAATATCCGACCAAGCTTGCCCACCTTGCTCATCATCCGCGGGTGTGCAATGGCCACATCAAAGTCCAACCAACCCCCCTGAACCTTCGCCACCAACTCGTCACTACCCGCCTCACTGGCGCCCGCACCAATCGCCTTCTCCACGTCCTCCCCTTCGCAAAATGCAATCACACGTACCGACTTGCCTATACCATGAGGCAACGATACCGCACCACGAACCGCCTGGTCCGCTTTCCGCGTGTCAATTCCCAGTTGGATCACACATTCCACCGACTGGTCGAACTTGCCACCCTTCCAGCTTTGCACCTTCTCGACCGCCTGCTCTAACGCCAACGCGCCCTCAGGCACCTGACCCGCTTGTTCCTCGTAGCGCTTACTCCGCTTCCGCATTCCATTCCTCGCAAGTTAGCCTGCTCCCACTCTTCATGGCCGTGGTACGCCATCAACACTGTCCCCCCTCGACTCCTCACGGTGAACTCACCGACTCGATATGCTCTAGCCTCACAGAACCGCCCCCCAATCTAAACAGCTCCTACGACACGACATCCAGCCCCATGCTCCGGGCCGTCCCCGCGATGATCTTCACCGCCTGATCCATGTCAAACGCATTCAGATCCGCCATCTTCATCTTCGCAATCGACTCAAGCTGCTCACGCGTCACTTGCCCAACCTTGTCCTTGTTAGGTACGCCCGAACCCTTCGCAATACCACCCGCCTGCTTGAGCAACTCCGCCGCCGGCGGACTCTTCACCTCAAAATCAAACGTCCGGTCCTTGTATACGTTGATCACCACCGGCACCATCATGCCGTTGTGCTCTTTCGTCCGTTCATTGAACTGAGACACGAACTGACCGATATTCACCCCGTGCTGACCCAACGCCGGACCCACAGGAGGTGCTGGCGTCGCCTGACCGCCCGCTGCCTGCAACTTAATCTTCGCCGTAACTTCTTTTTTTGCCTTGGCCATTTTTACTCTACGCCTTTATCTCGCTGCCCGCGTCGCCTACGTCGCTCACGCAACACCACGCCACGACCTCAATGCCTATACCTTTTCCACCTGCCAGTATTCTATATCCAAAGGCGTCGCCCGACCAAATATCGTCACGATCACCCGTACCGTACCTTTCTCCGGGTCGATGTCTTCCACATCCCCTTCGAAACCCTCAAACGAGCCTCCCTTGACCTTGATCCGGTCGCCCTTCTTGAACTCCATCTGGATGCTCGGCGATTCTTCAGGCCGCTCCGCCTGGTGCAGCATCTTGCTCACCTCGGCCTCACTCATCGGGCTCGGCTTGCCCTCCGTACCTATAAAATCGCCTACGCCGCTCGTCTCTTTAATGATAAACCACGACTGCTCCTGGACCGCCCCGTCCTCCGCCGTCGCCATCTCAATAAATACGTAACCCGGATACAGCTTACGCTCATAAACACGCTGCTGGCTACCACGAACACGCTTTACACGCTCCGTCGGAACCAATATCCGCCCTATCTGCTCCTCAAGGCCTTCCACCTCGACCTTCCGAGACAAGGCATCACGAACCTTCTCCTCACGGTTCGATGCGACCCGTAGAACGTACCACAGCTTGGGATTGGTTGCTTCCGTCAAGGTTGATATTCCCCTACGAGCCTATTACTTTCAATACGCCTACAGCCTCAAATAAGTTCGCAAAACCAACGTCAACCACCGCCAGAAGTATCGCCAGCAAGATCACCGTGATGATCACGACCTTCGTCGACGCCACGATCTCCTTCTTGCTCGACCACGACACCTTCTTCATCTCCCCCTCGGTGGCGATCATAAAGTCCGCCCAACGCGGTGTGTTCACCAGCTTGAACACCAGGTACCCCAACGCTACAAACAGCACCGCCGGAATACCCGCCTGAAGCCACGTCTTACCCGCCGACGTAATCACGCCGCCCGTACGTATCGCGTCCAGTCGGTTATAGAGACTATAGCAACCTAACGCCGATATCGCACCCGCCCCCACCGCCGTGCCCATCCGCGTATAGTAACCTTGCCCCTTCTTGTAAATCTTCAGTGCCAACATAATACACTCCATCAGGCCAGGAGGGAATCGAACCCCCAACCTACGGTTTTGGAGACCGTCGCTCTGCCAATTGAGCTACTGGCCTAAACCTATACCGCAACGGGCGGCCCAAACGCGACTACTTCCTCCGCAGCTTGTGAACCGTCCGCTTGCGATCGCGGCTGCAATACTTCTTCAACTCCAGTTTGGGCACGCCCCCCATCGTGTTCACCTGCGTGCGGTAGTTACGCTCGCCGCACTCGGTACATTCCATCCAGTGGTATTCTCGCTTCGTCTTCTTTGCCATATCGCTGCCCTACTGAATCTATTGACAAACGCCACTCAGACCGGCTGAGCTCACGCCCGCCTGCGGGACAAAACGGCCTCTACGCCGACGCTCGCCGGCCGCCGCCATCAGTGCTGGGGCGTGAGTCAATACTCACGCCACCAGCCCCGCTGCCTCTCGCCTTACTCAATCACCTTCGTCACAACGCCCGCACCCACCGTCCGGCCGCCTTCACGAACCGCAAACCGCAGACCCTCTTCCATGGCGATCGGGTACATGATCTCACCCTCGACCGTCACGTTGTCGCCCGGCATGCACATCTCCGCGCCGCCCAGCAACTTGAGCCCACCAGTCACGTCCGTCGTCCGGAAGTAAAACTGCGGCCGATACCCCGTAAAGAACGGCGTGTGACGACCACCCTCTTCCTTCGTCAATACGTATACCTCACCCTCAAACTTCGTGTGAGGGGTGATGCTACCCGGCTTGGCCAATACCTGACCACGCTCCAGGTCCGTCTTCTCAACACCACGCAGCAGACAACCCACGTTGTCACCCGCCTGGCCCTCGTCCAACGTCTTGTTGAACATCTCAACGCCCGTC
>CAYNXW010000255.1:0-4372 GCA_964401265.1 uncultured Pirellulales bacterium
TGGAAATCCCAGCGTGCCGCCAGCTGAGACCCGCCAAGATTTAACCTCGCACACCCCAGAGACGGCCACGCCGAAATATACTTGCTCTCAATGCTGAATTCGGTTCTAGTACGGGTTATTGGGTCGCTGGAGCTGCGTTTCCGCGCGGATGCTACGTGACATAAGATTACCCTTGTTTACCGAGGCCAAGATGACAGAAAAAACATGCATGAATCTCGCCTGCTCAGTCGTGAAACTATCGCTCGTCTTTGCGCTGGCCTTGCTGGCCATGGGCTGCCCGTCACGCGCAGGTAATCGGACGATTGCCGTTTACGACCTTCGCTACACGCTCGAGCTCGACAGAACCGATGCCGACCAGCTCGCCCGCGTCTGGGACCACTCCCATGCGGCTGCGACCCTCCAAGGCATTGTCAACCGCTCCGCACCGCGTCTGTACCTTTTCTTCGTCGAATCGCAGCATGGCAAAGGCAGCATTGACCAGTATTGGCTCGACCAACTTCGCGTCCCTGGCGCGTGGCTCGCTGAGACGCAAGTGGAAACTGTGCCCGATATTGTTGCCCTCGTCCAACGGTTCCGGGGCGATCTGAATGGTGCTGTCGTCTACGACCCCAAGGTTCCCGCCACCAGCAACCTCGCCTCCACGGCCGCTGGAGCGGACAACCTGCTGGCGCTGCGTTACGATACGAATCCAGATAGCCTCTACTCCCAGCTCGTTACCGCCGGGCCGAAGCTGCCCGTCAAACTCTCCTTCGTCAATCCCGACGGCTCCTCCCGCTTTACAGGCAGTGGCAAGATTCCTGATACCGACCTCGACTCTACGGGCTCCACCAAGTGCGACGCCTACCTGTGGATGAAGCAGCACTACCTTGACACCAGCCGATCCAACGCCAACTACGGTGCCTACTACCTCGATCAGTACTGGATGAAGAAATACCACGCCTGTGTCTTCAATCACCACTGCCTGACCAATCACGACTTTTTTGTCAGCAAGAAAGCCTGGTTCTTCGACCTGCACGTCTGGGCCGACGAAACCCCCATTGACGACCCTGGCCAGAAACTCGGCACCGATCTCAATACCCTCAAGGCTCTCCTCTTGAGCGCCTATAACCAGGGTGGCGATCGCGACATGATTCACATCGGCGGGTTTGTTCCGTGGGCGTATAAATACACCAATGCCAGGCACGCCGGCGGCAAGCATGAAGGTGTTGCCTCCGAATGGGAGTACGCCCGCATTATCAGTGCGTACAATGCCTTCATGGACGCTGACGCCATCGGCTACGGCGCTATGGCCAATGCCTCCTTCTACGCGCACTTTCCTCTCAAGAAGCACTATCCCCAATCCTGGGTCACCCACGATGAGCTTCGCCAACGCGGCTATCTGACCGCCGACGGTAAAGTTGATTTTAAGAACCGTGAATTCCTTATTTTCTACGTGGGTGACTACGACGCCGCTGCCTGGATCTATCAGCGAGCCGCGGACATCTGGGACGACCCCAATCGCGGCAAGGTTCCCCTGATGTGGTGCATGAGCCCGATGCTTGATCGCCGCGCCCCCATGGCGATGGACTACTTACGCAGGACGGCTACGCCCAATGACTACTTTGCTTCTGCCGACAACGGTGCCGGCTACTGCCTGCCGGGTATGCTCCAGGAGCCGCGGCCCATCTCAGGCCTGCCCAGTGGCCTGCCCGTCTGGCAAAAACACTGCAAGAAATACTACGACCGCTGGGGGCTCTCCATCACCGGTTTCATCATCGACGCGTACGGCCCGGACCTCAACGAGAAAGGCCTGGCCTGCTACCAGAGCTTCAGCCCCAACGGCATTGTGCCCACACGCGGGCCGGCATTTTCCATGTTCCAGAACATGCCCGTTGTGCGCTTCGACCATGACATTACCGAGAACGACCCCGCTGCTGCGGCCCATCACATCGTCCAACGGATCAAGGGACGCCGTGACGAAGGCAAACTGCCGTTCCACTGGTTCCGCAACATCCTCAAAACGCCCACTTGGCACGTGAACGTTATGGAGGAAATCAAACAACGCAACCCCAACGTCGAACTCCTCGACGGCCCCACCTTTTTCGAACTCGTCCGCATTCATCTGTCTGAGCCAAACCCATAGAGCCTGCCAGGTGAGTAGAAGCTCCGGTGCTGGCTGCACAGGGCTCCGTCGGCCTGCAAAAATGCGCTCGCTGGGCCTGTACCACGTTCAAGAACTTACTGCGCCCGTAGAACAGGGTGCTTTTGCAGGCCCTTATGGGCATAATGCCGCGCATCGCAGTCTTAGTGGGCTTCGAAGGTGAGTGGCAAACGGATGCAAGTACGTGTTTTCACTTGCGACAACTTATGTTAGGGAAATTTAATGCCATTTAAGATGATGGGTCTTGCGGACCCGCTGGTGCAGGGTATTCTTGCGACCGGCTACACCGCTCCTACGGATATTCAATCTCAAGCTATCCCCGCAATTCTCGACGGAAAGGACATTGTCGGCTGCGCTCAGACCGGTACGGGAAAGACCGCTGCCTTTGTGCTGCCGATTCTAAACCAGCTTGAGACCGTCCCGCGTAAGACGAAAAAACGCAAGCCCCGCGCCCTGGTGGTGACGCCGACCCGGGAGTTGGCGATTCAGGTCGAGGAGTCTGTTCGCGGGTATGGGCGGTTTATGAATCTCAAGACGATTGCCGTGTTTGGCGGGACACGGATTGAAAGGCAAATCAGTCTCCTGCGCCGCGGTGTCGATGTGGTTGTGGCTACGCCGGGCCGGCTGCTGGATCATATTCAGAGAGGAACTGTTAACCTGTCGTTGATCGAAATGCTGGTGTTGGACGAAGCTGATCGCATGTTTGACATGGGCTTCATCGTCGACGTTCGAAAGATTGTCAACGAACTTCCTGAAGAACGGCAAACGCTGCTTTTTTCCGCCACCATGTCCAAGGCAATCAAGACGCTGACCGAAAGCATCCAGCGGTCGCCGAAAATGATCCAGATTGGGCGTCAACGCAATCCTATCGAGACGATCACACAACATGTGTTTCCGGTGCCCCAGGCGCAGAAGATGGATCTGCTTCTTCACTTGATTGAGCAGGAAAACATGTACAGTGTGTTGGTATTTTCGCGGACCAAACGCGGCGCCGACCGTATCTGCAGGCGATTGCAAAAAGCCCATGTGGAAGCTGTGGCGATCCATTCCAACCGAACTCAGCGCCAGCGCCTTGCTGCCTTGGAGGGCTTCAAGCGTGGCAAGTATCAAGTCCTGGTTGCTACCGATATTGCTGCCCGGGGGATCAATGTTGAGGGCATCTCACATGTCATCAATTACGATGTGCCGGGATATGCGGAAGATTACATCCATCGCATCGGGCGGACGGGACGCGCCACTGCGACTGGCGATGCCATGACGTTTGTCTCACAAGATGAAGTGGGCAACCTTGAGAAGATAGAGAAATTCATAGAGCGGCGATTCGAGCCGAAAATAGTGGATGGGTTTGCCTATACCCACCGTGTCAAGCTAGGGGTAAGGGGAAAGAAGAAGAAGGACGCCAAGCAGGCAAAGTCGGCTCGGGGCCAGCGTCGTTGGGGAAAGCCCAAACGTGCTAAGCAATCCACGGAGCCCCAAGGGGCAAAGAAGACTGGCAAGGCCAAACGGGCAAAGCAGTCTGGTAAGGCCAAACGCAATAGCGGCAGAAAGCGGTGGGGTAAGAAGGGTGCAAAAGGTGATACCGCTTAGTCTGTCGGGGCTGTCTGTAAAGGTGCGGTGAGAAGATGTCGATGCGGAAAGAACGAGCAGGTACGCGACGGCGTCTTTTGAAGAAGAGCACGGTTGGTGTCAGGCCGAGACTCTTCTGGGTGTTTGGCAGTGTGGCCATGAAGCGGCTGCTGAAGGAATTTTGCAGACAACAAGAAGATGCGGGCTAACTCAGGCGCTGCCCTGGCGAACGCAGAAGCACATAGATCTGCTCAGGATTCCCGCCGTGACCCGTTGGCAGCTCGCTTGCCGGCGAAAAACTCCTGCAGGAGTGCCCGGCAAGGTTCCGCCATGAAGTTGGCCACCACATGCACCCGGTGATTGAGTCGTTGGTCGTCCGCAATGTTGTAGAGGCTCTCACAGGCCCCCGCCTTGGGGTCTGCGGGGCCGTAAAACAGCCGATCCACCCGCGCCAATACCAGTGCTCCGGCACACATAGGGCAGGGCTCGAGCGTCACATACATCGTACAGCCGTGCAGTCGCCACGTGCCCAGATGAGCCGCCGCCTGCGTCAAGGCGATCATTTCCGCATGGGCCGTGGGGTCCTGGAGCCTTTCCCGCTGATTATGGGCCCGTCCGATGATCACATTTTCGTGCGTCACCACCGCTCCGATGGGCACCTCGTCC
>CAYNXW010000256.1:0-4350 GCA_964401265.1 uncultured Pirellulales bacterium
AAATCCGAAGAAGAAGATATCGAAGACCTCGAACGCGGCGCCGCCGAGTCCCCCATCATCAAGTTCGTCAACTACGTCATCCATAACGCCGTCAAGGAAGGCGCTTCCGATATCCATATCGAGCCCGGCGACAACAAACTCAAAATCCGCTACCGCATCGATGGCGTCCTCTTCGAAAGCATGGCGCCCCCCCACAACATGCACGCCCCCGTCATATCCCGTATCAAAATCATGGCCAACCTCGATATCGCCGAACGACGACTCCCGCAGGACGGCCGCATCCGCGTCATCGTCCGGAAAAGAAAAATCGACATGCGCGTCTCCACCCTGCCTACCTCCCACGGAGAAAAAGTCGTCATCCGACTGCTCGATACCGGCGCCATGAACCTCACCCTTACAGACCTCGGCATGGAGGAAGAAACCTCCGCCATCCTCGACCACCAGATCAAACAGCCCCACGGTATCGTCCTCGTCACCGGACCGACCGGCTCCGGAAAAAGCACCACCCTCTACGCCGCACTCCAGACCATGGACGCCCAACACCTCAACATCTCCACCGTCGAAGACCCTGTCGAATACCACCTCGACGGCGTCGCCCAGGTCCAGGTCCACGAACGCATCGGCATGACCTTCGGCGCCGCCCTGCGCTCCCTCTTGCGACAGGACCCCGACGTCATCATGGTCGGCGAAATCCGTGACGAAGAAACCGCACGCATCGCCATCCAGGCCTCCCTCACCGGCCACCTCGTCCTCTCCACCCTCCACACCAACGATGCCCCCAGCAGCATCACCCGACTCATCAACATCGGCGTCGAATCCTACCTCATCGCCGCCGCCACCAACGGCGTCCTCGCCCAGAGACTCGTTAGACGCATCTGCTCCAAGTGCAAAACTCCCGCACAACCAAGACCCGACGAAGCTCACTTCCTCGAAATGTATGGCTTCACCGCCGACAATATGTTCAAAGGCGCAGGGTGCGACGCCTGCCGACACACCGGCTACCAGGGCCGACTCGGAATCTACGAACTGCTCGCCCTCGACGACACCTACCGAGACATCATCACCAAAAGCCCCACCGTCACCGAGCTCCGACGACTCTGCAAAGAACGCGGCATGGTCACCCTCCGCGAGGACGGCTTCCGAAAAGTACGAGCCGGCCTCACTACGATCGACGAGGTCATGCGCGTCACCGAAGCCACCATGTAATAACAAATAGCATCCAAAGCACACTAGCATAACAGCCCAATAACCAAATACTACCGGCAGGCCAGACTGCCAGCGGCAAGGAGATTTGAACGTGTCAAACTTACAAGACCTACTCACAATGGCCTTAGAATGCGGAGCCAGTGACGTGCACATCATGGTCGGCTCGCCACCTCTCCTGCGCATCCACACCGTCCTCCAGGAAACCGACTTCCCCGTCGTCACCAACGAAGGTGCCGAAGTCATGCTACGAGAAATGCTCTCCGAACAACGATGCCAGCAGCTTCAGCAAAGACGCGACCTCGACTTCTCTACCGAAGTCCCCGGCAAGGGCCGATTCCGCGTCAACGCCCACTACCAACGAGGAAGCGTCGCTATCGCCTTCCGCGCCATCGCCGACAATGTCCTGCCCGTCGAAAAGCTCAACCTCCCCGAAACCGTCGTCAAGGTCGTCGATATGACCCGAGGACTCGTCCTCATCACCGGTGACACCGGATCCGGAAAAAGCACCACCATGGCCAGCATGATCGACGCCATGAACAAAAAATACCACAAACACATCATCACCATCGAAGACCCCATCGAGTACATGCTCACCAGCAACAAGTGCGCCATCGAACAACGAGAAATCGGCGACGATTGCCCCACCTTCGCCTCCGGACTCAAACACGCCCTCCGACAAGACCCCGACATCATTCTCGTCGGCGAAATGCGAGACCTCGAAACCACCTCCGCCGCCATCACCGCCGCAGAAACCGGCCACCTCGTCCTCTCCACCCTACACACCATCAACGCCTCGCAAACCATGGAACGTATCATCGACATCTACCCCGAAGGCCAACAAAACCAGATCCGCTCCATGCTCGCCAACACCCTCAAAGCCGTCATCTCCCAGACACTGCTCAAACGCGTCGATATGCCCGGCATGATCCCCGCTACCGAAATCATGCTCTGCACCCCGGCCGTGAGAAACTGCATCAGAGAAAACAGAATCTACGAAATCCCAAACGTCATCGAAACCAGCCGCGGCACCGGAATGCAGACACTCGATACCAGCATCAGCCAATTGTACTTCAATGGCCAGATCTCACGCGAAGACGCCCTGGCCCACGCCGCTCACCCCGAAAAACTCGATCGTGCTCTCTGTGCCTAAACGTTACTACTCTCGAACGCTAGGGGCCGGCAACCTGTACCGGCCAGATGCAAACATTAAGATCCAGGTCCAGGCAGCTGACGGCCTACAACCGTCGAAATGAGAAGGTCCAATGCCAAACTATCGATACGAGATTAAGCAGAGCTCAGGACAAATCAGTGCCGGCGTCCTCGCCGCCGACTCCATCGCCGCCGCCACCCAAACCCTCCGCAGCCAAGGGGCCTATATCCTCTCCTTGACCGCCGTCGCCGCAAAAAAAACCTCCGGGCTCAGCAAAGTCTTCTCCGTCAACCTCTCCACCGGACCCTCCGGCAGAGACGTCCTCAACTTCACCAGCCAACTCGCCGTCATGATCAAGGCCGGCATCAGCATACGAGCTGCTCTCGAAGGCATCGTCGGCCAAGTCGAGAACGCCAAATTCCGAGACATCCTCGACCAGGTCAGACGAGACGTCGAAGCTGGAAAACCCTTCTCCGACGCCCTCGCACGGTTCCCAAAGGTCTTTAGCCCACTATACATCAACATGGTCCGTGCCTCCGAACTCTCCGGCTCCTTCGGCGCTATGCTCGAACGCGTCGCAGACTACCTCGGACAGCAGATCGAAACCCGCTCCCAGGTCCGCGGCGCCATGATCTACCCCGCCATCATCGGCATTATGGCCGTCAGCACCACCGTCTTCCTCCTCACCTACGTCCTGCCCAAATTCGTCAAAATCTTCGAAGGCAAAGAAGCCATGCTCCCCATGCCCACCAAGGTCGTACTCGCCACCAGCCACTTCATGCGCACCTACTGGTACATCCTCATCGCCGTCACCGGTGGACTCACCTGGCTCTTCTTCTGGTCCATCAACACCACCGGAGGCCGCGCCGTCTGGGACCAGGTCAAACTCTCACTGCCCATCTTCAAAAAACTCTGCCGATGCCTCTACATCTCACGAAGCATGCACACCATGGGCGAACTCGTCAACGCCGGCGTCCCCATGCTCGACACCATCAGCATTACCGGAAACGTCTCCGGCAACACCCTCTTCAAAAAAATGTGGCGACAGGTCTACGTCTCTGTCAAACAGGGCAAAAAAATATCCGCACCCCTCACCCGAACCTCCCTGCTACCACGCTCCGTCGTACAAATGATCAGCAGCGGCGAAGAAAGCGGTAAACTCGCCGACGTCCTCCACGACATCAGCGTCTACTACCAGAAAGAACTCAAAAACGTCGTCCGCACCGTCACCGCACTCATCGAACCTCTCATGATCGTCGCCATGGGCTTCATCGTCGGCTTCATCGCCATGAGCATCATCCTCCCGATCTTCAAACTCTCCAGCGTTGTCAAATAACCAAAAATACCCACGCGATACCAACAGCAAAAGCAGGCATGCCGTGAAACAAAAGACCAATAAAAAAAGACGCCGCCATAACCGGACTCACGGTTTCACCCTCATCGAGGCCTTGTTCTCCGTCGTCATCGTCGGCCTCGGCGTCGTCGCCCTCATGCTCCTCTTCGCCGCCGGCACCGAAGTCAATTCCTTCGGCAATCGCCTCTCCACCGGCGTCATCTTCGCCGAACAGGTCCGGGCCGCCACCGACGACACCCCCTTCGCCGACCTGACCACCTTGGACGGACAAGCCTATGACGGCACAGCTGGACTCGCCGACTTCCAGATCCAACTCGCCGCCACACCCGTCAATCCCGATGACCTCACACCCTACGTCGGCCCCGATCCCGAAATGATTCGCATGAGCGCCCGCGTCCGATACAAAAACGACGACCTGACCACCCTCAATTGGTTAAGGAGCCAATAACCTATGCCGTGTCGCGGGCATCTTGCCCGCGTTATAACGTGGCATGGGTATCTTGCCCATGAACAAAATACCGTCGCCGCAGACGACTTCTCATTTTTGCACCTTGATCTTGGCTCACTCGCGACACCTTACATTGTCCCCTTGGAATATGGGAATCTAAACGTGTTCACAATGTCGTGCTTCACATCTAGG
>CAYNXW010000257.1:0-4322 GCA_964401265.1 uncultured Pirellulales bacterium
GGCGTTTTTGCAAGGGCAAAAGGGGGAAAATCGGTCGGGTGGCTCAGGGGGCGGGGGTGCAGGCGGCGAGGAGGGTGTCTGCCAAAGTCAGGCGGGGGGGAGTGGGCACCATGGCAGGGGGGCTGACGAAAGTGCGGCAGGAGGGAGGCGTTTTTGGCCCTCCAGTGGGGGTGGTGTGCGCAATTGTGGCAGGGAAAATGCAAAAAGGCGTGTTAAGATAGGTGGTCTGTAACGATTGTAGCGAGCGCATTGTGGTCAGCGACCGTCAAAAACCTGCAAGAAGTTGGCCCAAACTGAACCGTTTTGGGGTCAAACTTGGTCGTTTTGGAGCCAAACTGAGGCGGTTTTGGGGTGTTTTTGAGGGGTGATTTTCAGAAGTGCGCACAGACCCAACTTGCCTAGATTGCCTATTTTAACACGGTCATTTTGCACGATTACCCGAGAGAATGGCCCGCAGAAAGGGGAAAATGGCAAGGATACGGTCGGCCATTCGGTGGCCGGTAAGTCAGTTGGTAGTTGGTCGGATTTTTCGGTCAATGGCGGTGAAGTCGCGGTCGGTGAGCATGAGGAAAAGGCAGCGGCCGTTGCTTCGGGCCTCCCATGTTTGACCAATGAGTTGCTTGTCTTTGGCATCGTCGGCTGTAACCAAATGGCTGCCTTTGTATTCGACGACAAGGAGTCGGTCATCGGTGAGTTTGGCCACAAAATCAGGATAGAACTTGTCGCTGGAGGTTTGGAGCCAAAAGGCATGCTGGGGGGTTGTCAGATTTCGGACCCAAGCCTTGACCTCAGGGAGGCTCTCGATATGGGCGGCACAGTCGGCCTCTTCGCCGTTCATGGCGGCAGGCAGTTCGTAGTAGTGTTTGTGAAAGACGATTTTGCCATGATAGATATCCGGGGCGGGGTACTGATTGAGCGGGAAGGTGAAGCAGGCGTCGGGGTTGGCCTCGACAGGCGGATCGAAGTCCGGCAGGAGCATTTGGTCGTAAATTTGCTTGGTGGAAGTTCGGCGGAGGGAGCTTACTTTGTCGGCGACGGAGTCGCGGAGGCGAAAGCGCTGGGTGATGAGTTGGTTGAGCGTGAAGCCGCGTTGAGTTTGGAGGTAGTCGAGAACACGGTCGAGGTAGCGGGTCATCTCGGGTTGGGTGATGTCGGGGTGATCGAAGGCACGGTCGAGCCAGGCGATCAGTTCAGGCGCGGTGGTAGGGCCGTGGGTGTCAAAGAAGGTGAGTTGGCGGTGTAGTGTTTCGGTAAAGCTCGCCCAGGATATCTTGCCGTGGTGGACGTCGATTTCGGCACCGGTATCAGGGCCGGTGGGGAGAGAGAAATCGGAATGGGTCAGGGCAGGATCGCAATCGGAGAGTTTCCAGAAGGTTTCGCGGAACTGATCCTCGAAGAGTTCGAGTTGTTTGCCGTTACGGACGGCGAGCATAGGGACAGCGAACGTTTCGCCGAGGGCTGCGGGCCAGGTATCCTCGCCGCGGGATTTGCGAGCCAAGCGTTTGACGGCGTTTCTGGCTTGGTCATCCTTTAAGGTTTTGGCCCATTCGGTTTCTGTTTTCTTTGTAATAGGCGGGCCATCGTAGGAGACGGCAGCGCCGGGCGAATCATTAGACACGGAAACATGAATATGTTTACGGAGGGAGGTGGGGATGGTGGATTTTTCCGGTTCGGCGGGAAAGAGTTCGGTTACCGGTTGGGACCACAGGGGTAGGGGAAACGGGAGGTCGGTTTGGCTGTCGGGCTTGATGCTCTGGCGGGCTTCATAACGGTCGAAGCCACTGTCGGTGAGAGCATCGGTGAGGGCGTTGGCGGCCTGCTTGAAGTCTTGGGAGGTGACAAATGCGTAGGAATGGTTGAGGGCATCGTTGAGCTTGCGGTGAGCGTGAGGCATGCGCAGGACACGCCCCATGATCTGTTCCACGGCGGTGCGGCTGCTGAGATTGGAGACGCTGCAGAGGATGTAGGCGAAGGGGCAATCCCAGCCTTCGCGGAGTTTTTCGACCGTAATGATGTAGCGCACGGGGGATTGCGGGTCAGACAAATCAATCTTTTCGATGTCATTCTTTGCACCAGTAGCGATGGCGATCTGGTCGGGCGGGACCTTGAAGTCGTTAGTCAACGATTTCTTCAGGACCTCGAAGGTGATATTACGATCTCCATGGCGCTGGGCTTGGAAGAGGACGATAGGGCGGATATACTCGCCGGTTTGGGCTTGTTCTTTCTGGGCGGCGTCTTCAAGGCGAGTCTGGAGGCGCAGGGTATCTTTGACGGCCTCCTGCCATTCGGGGCGAGTGCGGAGGCGTACGGGCAGCTTGATCATTTCCTCGGCTTTTAATTCGGCGGCCGAGACATGCTTGAGCACGTTGCTGTCGGCTCTGGGGGTGGCGGTAAACTCGACGATGCAGGAGGGATTGAAGCGAGCGAGGGTTTCAAAGGATAACGGCGTGCGGGCGTTATGGGCTTCGTCGACGATGATGATGGGGCGGTGCAAGCGGAAGACATTGGATAGGCTGCAGGCGGGGGCGCCTGCTTCCGTTTTATCCAGCAGGGCAAGTTGTTCGGGTTGGAGGTTGGTGAAATGATCCATGAGCGAGCCGTTATCTTCAGCGTAGATTTTACGGCCTTCTTTGGCATCGACGCGTGGGGCCTGAATGGTGGAGACGACGATAGTGGTATCGGAGGCGAGGTTTGCGGGAGTGAGAGAAAGTGCGGAGGGTAGGTCAGTAACGGTAAGACGACCAGCGAAGGCGGCATCGAGGGCCTGGCGATAAGGGTGGCGTTTGTCCCGCAAGGCGTTGATGGTTTGGGTGACGATCTGGGTGGTAGGGGCGAGCCAGAGGACGAGTGATCGTTCGGTGCGAAGGAGGTTTTTTGTGGCCAGGCCTACGGCGTGGGCGGCCATGACGGTCTTGCCGCCGCCGGTGGGGACGCGGATACAGACGTAGGGGAGGCCGGGGAGGTCTTCTATGTCGATGTAGGGACGTTTCGTGTGGGCATAGAAGGCAAGGTTTGCGTCATCGTGTTTGTTTATCTTGCGAAAGAAAGCGGCCAGTTCATCTAGACAACGCTGCTGATATTGTTTGAGTTGGAACATTGGGTGATACTCGCAATATTGTTAAGAACTATTCTATTGCCCCCAGGCGGTGCCTGGGGCTGGTCAGGTGTTGATTGTCGACGTACTGAATGGCGGCGTCAAGATCGTGGGGTGAGGGCAACACGCGTTTGTTGCCACTGCGGGTCCACCAGTGTTTGCGGGTGGGGGCGGTTCTAAGGTGATTGAGGGACTTGGTGGCGGAGACTTTGAGGATTCCCATTGCCTTGCTTGGTTGAACGTCGGGGGCAGTGAGGACGATGTGAATGTGGTTTGAGCATACGGCCAAGGCGTGTATGTGCCAAGAATAGTTCTTGCAGCAACCTAGGAGGGCGTCACGGACGGTGTTACGCATTGTGTGGCTCAAGATGACGGGTTCCTCCTTGAGCATGGTTCTAGCGTAGGCCTGGAGTTGAGGGTTGGGCGGTTGAATGGCGGGAGTGGTGGAGAGGTGGTGACGGTCGACCCAGTTGCGTTCATCGCCGGGTAGCCAAGTACCGTAGGTGGTCCAAGTCAAAAAGTAGGCAAGAATGTTATTCATAATGTCGAGGCCAGTTGTTTTATTGCCCCCAGGCGGTGCCTGGGGCTGGTTATTTATTTGTTACGCTGGGTTGGTTGTGTCGCGGGCGATGGTGCTGGGTTATGTGTTGCTAAGAGTTGTTTTATTGCCCCCAGGCAGTGCCTGGGGCTGGTTAGGTTGTTTTGATTTCGTAGGGGAGTTGGCGGAAGGTGATGTTTTCGCGTTTGAGTCGGGCGGGGCCCAGGCGGGAGCCCTCGCCGTAGATGACCTTGGGGCCTTTGTGGGGCGGCAGGGCGGCAAGGGTTTTGCTGGTGAGGACGTTGCCGCCATCGGGGCGTTTGTCGCCGAGGACGCCGTTGAAGAGGAGGTAATAGGCGGTGCCGTTGCAGAGGCCGATGAATGGGGTTTTGGCGTTAGGGCGTTTGGGGATGGGTTCGCCGGTTTCGCAGAAGAATACATGGGTGGCCAAATTTGTGAAGCGGACCTCCGGGTGGATGTTGCCGGTTTCGTCAAAGAGGGGATTGGCCAATTTGCAGAAGCGGAAGCCGCCGCCGAGCGGGGGGACCTCGACGGTTTTGTCGCCGTTGGCGCGGGAGTAGCCCTGTGCGGCACGGGAGAGGCGTTGGGCAGCGACGTTTTGGGCGACGTTGTCGTCCATCTCGGCGAGAATGAAGTGGCGATTGCCGCCGTCAGCATTGTTGAGATCGA
>CAYNXW010000258.1:0-4322 GCA_964401265.1 uncultured Pirellulales bacterium
TAATTCATCCTCGGTCAACGAGGCCAGATAGTCGTATGATAAGTCTGTATGTATATCCTCAAAAGCCATAACGTCCGTCCATGGCCCCGCAGCCTCCCAACGGCCAGCCTGCCGGATCACGGTCTTCGTATGAGAGTCCTCATGCCGCGAGTAATACAACCTCAGCCCATCGGCACTCACCCATGCGTTATGCAGGTGTTTGCCCCAGGACAACTCACTCACCTCGCCCAATCCCCGCTTGACGTCTGGCAGCCATGACGGGTCTGTGCTCTCAGACAGCCCACTCACTCCAGACAATTCACTCAATTCACGCACGTTGCCGAAGGCCTCACTCGTGCAATTACGCTGGGCTTGCCACAATTTCCACATGTCATCTTCAATTCTCAAAAAATAGATCGTCAGCCCGTCGCGAGACAGACTTGGACGATAGGCAATGCTGCCACTCTCAGAATTGTTCAACTCCTCCAACAACACCGGCTCCGACCACTCCGCCCCAATCCTGCTCAATCCACCGGTGACCAAACATAATGATACGACACACAATAGGCTGATCTTCATCGTTCTTACCTCCGCAAAGACTCAAGACGGATTATATACGCCCGTTGGCACTTGCGACCTGAGTGTGCAGTGCAACAGGCCAACACAACAAACTACAAGAGAACATCTTGGAATCATTAGCATCTATTACCCAAGGCCATACCTCTCAACGAGCAGAAGCGCGACACTCAATACACGTTCCATTCGCCCCGTCAATATCCTTGACGCACCGGCCATAGCCCCTTGAGCCTCCTGCCCTCCCTCCTCTTAGACGATCAGACTATCCCGCCGTTGCAAAAAAAATACCGCAAAAAAATGTTTTTACAAACTCGACCGATCGCCGACCAAGGCTCCTGACCGATGCTGGCCACGTCCTCTGTTGTCTGGCACCCTCGGCGTTGCGATTGGGCCACACTGCCGCCATTATGGTACTCCTCACCCGCGCGATTCGCCCGCAAACCGTACAAAATACCCGTGTCAAGATAGGCAAGATAGGCAAAATGAGCGCGTGCGCACTCCTGAAAATCACCCCTCAAAAACCCCCAAAAAACACCCTGCTTCTGCCCCAAAACGTCCAACTTCTACGCAAAACCATCCCATTTCTTCCAACTTCTTGCAAGTTTTTGACGGTCGCCGACCAGTGTGCGCACACTATAACCCGCACAAATTACCCAGATTAACATCTTTTGGAGAATCCCCGCCGACACCTTCGCGCACGCACCCCCGTTTTTCGCCCGGAATCAGCCCCCCCCTTGTCCGCACTTTCGTCAGCACCCCGGTTATGGCCCTGCCGAGCCAATGTCAAAACGCTAAATGGCCCCCACGGCTCCACCCGCCCCGCTTACCCTGCCGCCATCGTGCGCAATCGCGTCCCGCCCGCCTATCGGTCACATTCGCGGCACGCCCGCCCGCCCGTCATCCGAATTGTACGCCGCATGCCGCGTCTCCCCCGCCTTGACGCAAAGCCGCTCGGCCGATACCGCCAGGCCCGTGTTCGAATCCACCGTCACCAACAACCCGTTGATACGCACATCCCCGGTGGCAATGCTGAACGTGCTGGGCATTTGCGTGGTCAGGTTCTTGAGCACCCGCTCGGTGTTGCGTCCCAGCACCGAATCGTGCGGGCCCGTCATCCCCACGTCGGTGATATAGGCCGTCCCCCTGGGCAACACCGTCTCGTCCGCCGTCGTTACGTGCGTATGCGTGCCGAACACCGCCGATACCCGCCCGTCCAGATACCGCCCCATGGCGATCTTCTCGCTGGTGGCTTCAGCATGCACGTCCACTACGATCACCGACGTCTGGTTGTGCAGCCGATTGAGCACCCGATCCACCGCCACAAACGGATTGTCGCTCGGTACGGGCATGAACATCCGCCCCAGCAGCGATATCACCGCCACCTGAGGCCCCTTCTGCGTGGAAAACAGGGCAAACTCCCGCCCCGACGCCTGCGGCGTCAGATTGGCCGGCCGGACGATGTCGTCGGCGTTTTCCAGGACCTCGACGATCTCACGCTTGCGGTAGATATGGTCGCCCAGGGTCACCAGATTGACCCCGTAGGTGTGTAACTTCCGATAGATCGTCGGGTTAAGGCCCGAGCCGCCCGCGGCGTTCTCCGCGTTGACGATCACGCAATCGACCTCGTGTTCCTTGACCACACGATGAAGCTGTTCCGCGAGGACCTGCCGGCCCGGTTGGCCGACCACGTCACCTACGCACAAGAGTCTAAGCTGCATCCTGGCTCTCGTTTCTAGTCTTGGACCGGCGACGAACCCGGTTGCTAAGCCCGGATCCTGCCATCAGTTCTCTAGCGGGCGTATTCCACGCAACGCACTTCACGCAGCAGCGTTACTTTGATCTCGCCGGGATAGGTCAGTTCTTTTTCCACCTTGTCGGCAATGTCCCGGGCGATCTGCCAGGCCGAGCCATCGTTGACCTTCTCCGGATCGACGATTACCCGCACCTCACGACCAGCCTGGATGGCATAGGCCTGCCGGATGCCGGTAAAGCTCGTGGCGATCTCTTCCAGCTGCTCCAGACGCTTGATATACCGTTCGAGCGTCTCGCGGCGGGCCCCGGGACGGGCGGCGCTCATGGCGTCGGCGGCGGCGACCAGCGGCGTATAGGGCGAGATGGGCTGCACGTCGCCGTGGTGGCCCGCAGCGGCGTTGATCACCTCGGCCTTCTCATTGAAACGCTTGAGCAGGTCGGCCCCGATCTGGGGATGGCCGCCTTCAATCTCGTGGTCAGCTGCCTTGCCGATATCGTGGAGCAACCCGCAACGCCGCGCCAACGCCCCGTCCAAGCCCAGTTCCTCCGCCATGGTCTGGCTCAGGTAGGCCACCTCAACGCAGTGACGCAGCAGGTTCTGGCCATAACTGGTGCGGTAGTTGAGCCGGCCCAGGTAAGGCAGCAGTTTGCCGTGGATGTTGTTGACGTTCGCTTCCAGCGCCACCGATTTGGCGATTTCGAGGATGTGGGCGTCGACCTCTTTCTTGGTGCCGGCGACGACCTCCTCGATTCGGGCCGGGTGGATGCGGCCGTCCTGGATGAGTTTCTCCAGGCTTTGGCGGGCCACTTCCCGCCGGATGGGGTCAAAGGCGGAGATAATGACCAGCCCGGGCGTATCGTCGATAATGACGTCGACACCGGTGACGTTTTCAAACGCCCGGATGTTGCGTCCTTCACGGCCGATGACCCGGCCTTTCATATCGTCGCTGGGGATGTCCACCGAGCTGATGGTGCTATTGCACGTGTGGTCGGCGGCGTAGCGTTGAATGGCGTTGATGGTGATTTCCCGGGCCCGAAGGACCGATTCTTCTTTGGCCTTGTTGACGGTCCGTTCGATCAGGCCTGAGGCCTCATGGCTGACCTCGCTTTCGAGGCGTTCCAGGAGCATTTCCTTGGCTTCGTCGGCGGAGACGCCGGCGATACGGAGCAACTGGGCCCGCTGCTCCGAGAGGGTATTGGAGAGCTGCTGGTCTTTGTTTTTGAGGTTGCGGTCTCTCTTCTGGAGCGATTCTTCCAGGTCGGCCAGGCGTTGTTCTTTGGAATTGATGCCGTCCCATTTTCGGTCGACGGCGTCTTCGCGCTTGGTGAGGTGCATTTCCTGTTCGCGCAGCTCGGTTCGGGTTTTGGCGGCCTCTTTTTCGAACTCGTCGCGTCGCTGAATGGTTTGGGTCTTGGCTTCGAGCTCGGCGGTCTTGATGACGTTTTCGGCTTTGAGTTTGGCGTCTTCGATGGCCAGTTGTGCCTGTTGTTCGGCGGCGCGAATCTTGGATTTTCCCAGGAAATGTTCGACCACGATGACGACGACGGCAGCCGCGACGGCGGCGATGAAGGCGATAAGGGTCGTGGCGGCGTTGGAAAGGGCAATCAGAGTGTGATAGTGCATACTGCAGTCTCCCAGCGGTTATGTTAAGCGGTCGAGTAGCTCCGACCGGACGAGCGGTCTGACATGCTGGGCGGTCCTTTTCGGGTCGCCGGTTACGCGTTGTCAGAGCCTGGGTTTCATGGATAAACCTTTTGAGACTGGCTTGAACGGCAGGTGGGCAGGGGGGCCTTAGAGGGGAGCTTGACGCTCCATGTCCGCTCGGAGGCCGTTGTTGGTGGTCACGCGGTTGGTATGTGGCGTTAAGGGAGTGTAGTATAGGGGTTTATATCAAAGGCATTGCGGCCTTTGAGGGGCGGCGCGCATACGCCAACCGCTTTGACAGTCCTATGCTACGATGTTTGTAAGCCTTATACACTCTTAGCAGTCCTCGGAGTTCGATGTGAACTCGGTT
>CAYNXW010000259.1:0-4304 GCA_964401265.1 uncultured Pirellulales bacterium
GGCGGCGCACGTTATCCGCATGAAGACGAAAACAAGATGACAGCTCAACAAAGCAGATGCGAGGTTGTGGTATATTAGGTGTCCTATACGGGGAGGAGGCTGGATGTACAAAAAAAGACTCCTGCCGCGGGTGATTTTGGCGTGTTATCCTACGCTGGCGGAGAACGCAGAGAAAAAGGTCCCAGTGCTGCTGGGTGACAGGCCAAGCGGGGCTTATGAGTGACATTCTCGCATATTTTTTGACGTGGACGACCTATGGCACATGGTTGCCCGGCGACGGGCGCGGATGGGCGAACCGTCATGAGAACAAGTGGTCGGCGGTACGGTCACGCCGTCCGCCGCTGGAAGCTTACGCCAGGAACATGCTCAAGGAGGATCCTATAATAATGGATGTTGCCATGCGCGAAGTGGTGTGTACGGCCATTGAAGGAGCCTGCGTCGGGCTTGATTGGAGGATACACGCATTGGCAGTTTGTTCGAACCATGTACACATAGTTGTTACTGCCAATGACGCAAATCCAGGAAAAGTGCTGGGTGTTTTGAAAGTTGCGGGCACCAGGGCTTTGAATGAATGGGGTAAGGGAGTGACTCGAAGGCGCTGGTGGACTAAGATGGGCAGTAAACGCGTTCTTAATGCGGTGCAAGCGGTGGATGCGGCTGTGCGGTATGTGTGTGATCATAATCTTGCGTCAGGAGGAGAGTCGTCGAGTCCGTGAGTGTTGGTTGTGCGGTGGGATTGACCGTCCCCCAGCGGTGCTGGGGGCTTGTTGGCGTGTGTCGTTGTCCAGTATGTGTGTGATCACAGTCTTGCGTCAGGCGGAGAGTCGTCGAGTCAGTGAGTGTTGGTGGTGGAGCGGGATTGGCCGTCCCCCAGCGGTGCTGGGGGCTTGTTGAGGTGTGTTGTTGTTGGAGGTGTGGGATGGGAAATGAGGTTGAGAATCGCAGGGTGGGGTATGATGTGTCGGTGATACGGCCTGTGATGCGGGAGGGGGATGTGGTGTTGCGGGGGGAGGGGATGGAGGCGTCGCGGTTGCGGGGGATAAGGCGGGGGTTGCGGGCGCTGCACACGCTGGAGTTGATGGCGGTGACGATCTATCGGTTTCAGATTACGGCGGAGCGGAGTGAGTTGAATCGGCAGTTGATCGCGGCGATGTGCAATGAGATGGTCCACTATCAGGATTTTCAGGTGAAGCTGTTGGAGTATGGGTTTAGGCCTAGCGTGTGGCGGTGGGCGTACTGGTTGGTGGGGTTTGTGTTCGGGTATGGTTCGCGGCTTTTGGGGCGGGAGCGTATTTTGCGGACGGCGATCTGGGTGGAGGAGAAGGCGGTGAGGCATTATGCGGAGCTTTTGGATCTGGTAGGGTGGGATGACGCTACGCGTGTGGTCGTTGAGAAGGATCAGGCGGACGAAGGGGGGCACGTGAGTCGGTGGCGGGGTCTGCTGGCGGAGTGTCAGGGGTAGAGGAGGGTGAGCAGTTCGGTGGGTTGGTCGGGCTGTGGGGGCGAGGGGGGCGGTGGGTCGTTGGGTGATTCGCGGAGGAAGGTGAGGTCTTCGCCGGCGAATTGGGTGGGCCAGAGTTGTTTTTGGTCGCAGAGGGCGAAGGGGGGTTGGAGCTGGTCTTGGGTGAGGGGTTTGTCGTGCTGGTCGAAGGCGATGATGACGTGGGGTGCGAAGGGGTGTCTGGGGTCGTGTTTGGTGACGACGGCGGTTTGGCCTGAGTTTAGTTTGAGTTTGGCGCCGATGGGGAAGGGTTGGATGAGGCGGGCGAAGACGTTGAGGATGTTGGGGTCGTAGAGGGTTTGGTAGGGGCCTTTGGTCATTTCGTGTAGGGCGCGGGCGGGCGATTTGGCGTTTTTGTATTGTTTGCGGGCGATGGCGGCGGCGTAGGCGTCGGCGACGCGGATGATGCGGGCGAAGATGGTGATGCGGTCGCCGGCGAGTTTTCGGGGGTAGCCTGTGCCGCAGTAGTTTTCGTGGTGGGAGCGGATGACGAGTCGGACCATGGCGTCGACTTTTTGTGGCAGGAGGGCGGCGCCTTTGAGGGGGTGCTGTCGGACGGCGGCGATTTGATCGGGGTCGAGGGGAGCGTTTTTTCGGTAGAGTTTTTCGAGGGGGACCATGCCGACGTCGTGGAGGAGTGCGGCGAGCGCGAGGGGGTTGAGGTTGAGGGCGTTGGAGAGGGACTTGGCGGAGCTGAGTCGTTCGCGTTCCTGTTTGACGTAGTTGCGCAGGGTGTTGCCGATGAGCATGCTGAGGTAGAAGACGTTGGCGGCGTGCTGCTGGAGGTAGTCGTCGCAGGTGGCGGTTTGTTCGAGGAGTGCGGCGTTGACGGGGTTGTCCTGGAGGTATTGGAGCATTTGGTGGATGGTGTCCTGGATGGGGGCGAGGGTCTGGGCGGTGAGGGCGGTGCCGGAGCGGAGGGTGGCGTTGACTTTTTGGGCGGCGTTGGCGACGCTGGCGCGGACCTGGTGTGCGGTGTCGGCGTCGCGGGAGTCGTCCTGGAACTCGACGTTCTGGTCGAGTATGGGGTGGAGGATCTGGAGGAGCAGGTGGGGGAATTTGTCCCGGAGGGAGTCGATGTCGTCCTGGGTGATCTGTCGGCGGTAGGCGAGGAGGATGGCGTTGTCGCTGGTGACATTGGCGGCGAGGGTCATGCCGGGTTGGAGTTGTGTGACGGGCAGGAGTATGGGCATCGGTCGGGCATTCTCCGTGGTTTATCGGACGGTACGGTTCGTGTGGGCGGTCCGTTATTTCTATCGTCGAGCGAGTGGGGGAAGTTGAGGTGGCGAGCAAGTCTGTAGTGAGCGGGCAAGAGAATCGGGCGAGGTGCAGGAGTGTTACGAGTGTTTTTTTGAGCATGACAGGTTGCGGTTGAGCCCGCGTGGGGGTGTCGGGTGTTGGTGTCGTATCTGTTTTTATAGCAATGGTTTAGGTGGTGTGCGGTGGTGTGGTGGTGTGCCATGTCTTTTTGGGGGGCGCTCTGTTGCTTGAGTTCATGGGCTGGCAGGTGCAGATGGGTGAGGGTGGATAGGCTGGTAAAGGTGGCGGGTGGGGTTATACTGCAGGTGGCTTGGCGTTGGCCGTCGGCGCGATGGTGCGGCGGAAGCGGGATCAGGCATTTGGAATAAGGATAGGGCGTAAGGGATGTTGTCGATTATCTGGCACGGACGGTTGCGTGGGGTGCGGGTGGTGCTGGCGTGCGCGGTGGCGGGGCTGTTGTTGATAGGTTTGGTGAGTATAGGGGTGACGACGAGCGGGGCGGGTTTTACGCAGAGGCACCTGGTGTGGATCGGGTTGGGGTTGTTGGTGTTTGTGGGGGTCAACGTGGTGCCTTATCGGACGTGGGGGCGATTTAGCTATCTGTTATATGGGTTGGCGTTGGGGTTGTTGGTGTTTGTGCTGGTGGGCAAGCATCTGGGGCTGCATGGGTTTGTGGAGGTGAAGTATGGTGCGGCGCGGTGGATTAAGTTGATTCCGTACCATGGGTCGTCGCCGACGGTACAGCCGTCGGAGGTGGCGAAGGTGGCGTATATTGCGGCGTTGGCGTGGTACTTGCGTCAGCGTCGTAGCTACCGGACGTTGGGTGGGTTGATCGGGCCTTTTGCGTTGGCGTTGGTGCCGATGGCGTTGATAGTGCTGGAGCCTGATTTGGGGACGACGCTGTTGTTTTTGCCGGTGCTTTTTGCGGTGCTGTTTGCGGCGGGAGCGCGTTTGAAGCATCTTGTGGTGGTGATCGGGTTGGGTGTGGTGTTCATGCCGGTGTTTTATTTCTTTTTGATGGAGGACTATCAGCGGACGCGTGTGCGGGTGTTGTTGCGTCAGGATTCGGATGATGTGGAGTGGCTTCGTGGGCCGGGGTATCAGCTTTACAAGTCGAAGGTGTCGATCGGGTCGGGAGGTTTGATGGGTGAGGGGCTTGGGTTGGACGAGGAGTCCGCGGAGCCGCCGCCATTTTATTACAATGATTTTATATTTGCGATGATTGCGCACCAGTGGGGGTTTGTGGGTGTGGTGGTGCTGGCGTTTTTTTTCGTGCTGTTGTTGTTGAGCGCGATAGAGATCGCGGCGGAGCAGCCTGAGCCTTTTGGGCGTTTGATCGCGGTGGGGGTGGCGGCGTTGCTGGGGGCGCAGGCGTGCGTGAACATGGGGATGACGATGGGGTTGATGCCGGTGACGGGAATGACGTTGCCTTTTGTGAGTTATGGGGGCTCGAGCATGGTGGTGAATTTTCTGGCGTTGGGTTTGTTGTTCAATGTGGCGCGGCACCGTTCGCATCGTTTGACGGTCAGGCCTTTTGAGTTTG
>CAYNXW010000260.1:0-4288 GCA_964401265.1 uncultured Pirellulales bacterium
GATCGCCAGGCTCCCACGTACGAACCACCAGCGACCCCTCAACACGATCAGCGTCCAGACATTCCGACCAGCACTACGCCCAAACCGACGAAGACACCTGAATACCTGGCATGGACGTCTCGCCCATCATCTTTGCGTGACACAGACGCCTTGCAACCTCAAGCCCCCCCAGCTTGCTGGGGGGGGAGACACTTGATGCCATTCAACCTGAGAAAGAGACAAAGAAAAATGACGGCTGGCAGCAGGTAGGGCGGGCCGTGCCCGCCATTAAAAAGTCACCCACTTTGCATTTTGAATTCCTCTACCCATGAACCAAAAACAACCAACAGCAACCCAACCACGCTGCACCCTACGCCGCCCCCAGCGACTCCGCACACGAACCGACTTCAACAGCGTCTACAACTACCGCCTCAGCGCCGCCGATAACCGCCTCGTCGTCTACGCCCTGCCCAACAACCTCCCCCACTCCCGCCTGGGCCTCTCCGTAGGCAAACGCCTCGGCTCCGCCGTCACCCGCAACCGCTACAAACGCGCCCTCCGCCAGGCCTTCCGCCTCCAACAGCACCTACTGCCACCCACCTACGACTACGTCCTCATCCCCCGCCTACTCGGCCCCTGCTCCGCCGACCTCTACGCCCAATCCCTACGCCACCTCGCACGAAAACTCCACCGCCGCCAACTTCAGCGAGACAAAAAAAAATGAAACACCCACTCCTCCACACCCCCTCCACCCTCGCCGTCCTCGCCGCACGCACCGCCATACGCTTCTACCAGCTCGCCATCTCACCTTACCTGCCCCGCACCTGCCGCTTCGTACCCACCTGCAGCCAATACGCCCTCGACGCCCTCCAACGCTACGGCTTCTTCAAAGGCCTCTACCTCGCCGCCCGACGCATCCTCCGCTGCCACCCCTTCGGCCCCTTCGGCTACGACGGCCTGCCTTGACGCCAATCGCCCTGGCTGGTATCGTACCGGCTACGCGCAGCCGCTATCGTAAGTCACTTAGAGTTCATAGCGTGGACCGCAGGCCCACGGGCAATCTAAAACCACAACCTAGGGTGGGTAACTTGTTACCCTTGCTCAATACCATGGTCGACATCCCCGAACAATCTGAACTCCTACGACGTCAACTGCTCGAACGCATCGAAACCCTCATCGAGCAAAAAGACTTCGACGAACTAAGACACGTCCTCGCCGCCGCCCGCTCCTCAGACGTCGCCGAAGTCGTCGAGGTCCTCGACGAAATCGCCCGACAGATACTCTTCGACCTCCTCGACCCCGACGAAGCCGGTGAAGTCCTCGAAAAAATCGACGAAGCCACACGACACGAAATCTTCGAAGACCTCTCCACACCCGAACTCGGACACATCGTCGCCACCCTGCCGCCCGACGAAGCCGCCGACGTCCTCGGCGACCTCAGCGCCGAACGAACCGAAAAAGTCCTCGAACAAATGCCACCAGACGAGTCCGCTCCCATCGAAAAACTACTCGTCTACCCCGAAGACTCCGCCGGCGGCCTCATGAACCCCGAACTCGTCAAGGTCAACCTCAAGGCCTCCATCGGCGACGCCATCGAACAAGTCCGACGCGCCGACCCCGAAACCGACTTCTACCACGTCTTCGTCGTCGACAACAAAGGACTCTACAAAGGCGTCCTCGACGTCCAGACTCTCGTCCGACGCGTACCCAACACCCCCGTCGCCGCTGCCCTCCAGGACGACCTGCCCACCGTCGGCGTCCTCACCGACCAGGAAGATATCGCCAACCTCTTCAGAAAAAACGACCTCGTCTCCGCTCCCGTCGTCGACGACCGCGGCGCCCTCATGGGACGCATCACCGTCGACGACGTCCTTGACGTCATGGAAGAAGAAGCTGAAGAAGACGCCTTCGTCGGTGCCGGAACACACCCCTCCGAACTAGAAACCACCAGCCTACTCCACGCCGCCGCCGTACGACTGCCCTGGCTGCTCACCTGTATGGGCGGCGCCATGTTCTCCGCCGTCTTCCTCGTCAGCGTCTTCAAAAAAGCTCAGGCCTTCACCGATCCCCAATGGCTCAGCATCTTCATGTTCATGCCCGCCATCGCCGCCATGGGCGGTAACAGCGGCCTCCAAACCTCCACCATCGTCGTCAGAGGCCTCGCCACCGGTGACCTCGTCGCCCTCAATATCTTCCAGGTCTTCCTACGTGAAAGCCGCATCGCCATCATCGTCGCCCTCGCCTGCGGCATCCTCGCCGGCCTCGCCTCCGGCCTCTACCTCTCGCTTCATCCGGGAGATCTCCCGCTGGCACAAGGTAAGGTCCTCGGCCTCGCCATCGGCATCGCCATGTTCTGCGGCATTATGCTCTCCACCACCCTCGGCCTCCTGCTGCCCTTCTTCTTCCGAAAAGTCGGCATCGACCCCGCCATCAGCTCCGGACCACTCGTCACCACCGCCAACGACGCCCTCGGCATCCTCACCTACTTCTCACTCGCCCTCCTCCTCCTCCGACTCCTTGACGCAACGCCACCCACCCTGTAACCTATCGTAACGTGTCGCGGGCATCTTGCCCGCGCTAAAGCCCCCCAGCTTGCTGGGGGGGGGAGACGCTCGACCTCATTCAACATCCAACAAGGCCCAACCATGCCCAACACCCCAAATTCCAAAAAACGATCCCAACGCAAAGGCCTCGCCACCCGCGCCATCCACGCCGGCGAAGACCGACAACGCTACGCCGACTCCGTCACCACCCCTATCGTACAAACCTCCACCTACGTCTTCAAAGACTCCAAAGAAATAGAAGCCTACACCCGCCAGGGCAAAGACCGCTACGAGTACGGCCGATACGGCAACCCCACCGAAAAAGTCGCCGAACAACGACTCGCCGACCTCGAAGACGCACAGGACTGCGTCGTCTTCGGCTCCGGCATGTCCGCCGTCGTCACCACCATCCTCGCCCTCGTCCGAAGCGGAGACCACATCGTCATCACCGACGACGCCTACAAAAAAACACTCGAATTCTGCAGCTCGTACATCCAACGCTTCGGCGTCACCTGCACCATCGTCCCCTTCGGAGACTACAATGCTCTCGACAACGCCGTCAAACCCAACACCCGATTCATCATCTCCGAATCACCCACCAACCCCTACCTCAACATCTTCGACCTCGAACGACTCCACGACATCGCCAAAAAACACAACATCCTCACCCTCATCGACGGCACCTTCGCCACTCCCATGAATCAACGACCACTCGACTTCGGCGTCGACCTCGTCATCCATAGCTGCACCAAATACCTCGCCGGACACAACGACATCCTCGCAGGCTCCGTACTCGGAAGCGAAAAACTCATCTCACAAATCCGAGACCTCCACAAAGCCATGGGCGGCGTCATCGACCCCCACTGCTGCTACCTCCTCCTCCGTGGACTCAAAACCTTCCCCCTACGCATGGCCGCCCAAAATAACACCGCCATGACCGTCGCCCAATACCTCGAAAAACACCCCGCCGTCAAACGCGTCTACTACCCCGGCCTGCCCAGCCACCCCCACCACGACATCGCCAAAAAACAAATGTCCGGCTTCGGCGGCGTCATCACCTTCGACATCAAAGGCCGACTCGCCCAGGCAAAACGCTTCCTCGACAGCCTCAAACTCTGCTTCATCGCACCCAGCCTCGGCGGCGTCGAAACACTCATCACGCACCCCGCACTCGTCAGCTACTACTCCCACACCAAAAAAGAACGCCTCGCCCTCGGCATCACCGACTCCCTCATCCGACTCGCCGTCGGCATCGAAAACCCCGACGACATCATCGCCGACCTCGACCAGGCCCTCAAACGAAGCCAAAAATAACCCGTGACAGCGGCATCTTGTGTCATTGCGAGGAGGCGTTTCGCCGACGCGGCAATCTCAACCACTCCCCCACCCTGTGCTACCGACACCCTATATCCTTAAGCCCCCTACGTGAGTAGCGGGTCCTGCAACAACCCTGTGCCCCCTCAATACCCACCGACCCCCAGACGTGTCATTCCCGCGAAAGCGGGAATCCAGGGGAAAGTGAAACACGACCAGACAGGCCTTGCCGCATCCGCTCACCTTGTCCGATCTACTCCTTCCGCCTTTACCCTCTGCCTTCTGCCTTTCTTCCAACCCTTCCACCTCCCCACTCCTGACTATCTTCTGCCACTCATAACTCATAATTCATAATTCATAACTTCTACCCCCCCCCCCCCCCCCCAAACCCCCCCCCCCTCATCCCCCCCCCCCCCCCCCCCCCCCCCCCCCCCCCCCCCCCCCCCCCCCCC
>CAYNXW010000261.1:0-4263 GCA_964401265.1 uncultured Pirellulales bacterium
CGTTGCTCCTGGGCAGAATCACTTTGAGCCAAGGCCTTTATCAGGGCGGGGTAGACTTCGGCATCGCCGAGGCTGCCTATCGCCTCACTGGCCTCCAAGCGAAGATCGCTATTGGCCCCTGCCAGCAGTTGTAGCAGTACGGGCAACGATTCGCCAGCTTGTCGCGATGCCAGCACGCGAATCAGTTCACGCTTGACTTGCACGTCGGTGGCTTTAGCCAACGCGCTGAGGACGGCCTGGTTGACACCGGTGCCGGAGAGACGTGTGAGGCTTTGCCGAACGGCCTCGAGTTCCGCATTTTTCGCACTGTCGAGCTGCCGCGCCAATACCGCCACAGTCGAGGCGTCTCCCAACCGGCCCATGGCCTCGACGACGGTCGTCCGCAACATTGTATCTTGCACAGTAATCAGTCTGGTAATGGGGCCCAGTAGCGACCGATCGCCCGTCTCGGCCAGCGCGGCAACCACCGGGCGCTGCAGGGAAACGGGCAACGTCGACAAAAGGTCGGCAACCTCAAGCCGCAGAGCCTGACTATCGATGACCTGCAGGCACTGCACTGCTGCCAACTGGAGTGCCGAGTCATCCCCAGCCAGAGCCTCCGTCACGTATTTCTTGACCTGATCGTCCGGCAGGGCGGAGCCCACCAAACCAATCAACGCGGCGCGTCGCACCGGCCACGGCTCATCAGCGGCCTTGAGGTTTAGATATATCTTTCTCGCCGCAGGTCGGTCACCTTGAGCGATCAGACTCTCTGCACAAAGCAACAGGGCCTGCCCCCGTTTCGCCTGGAGCGAGGCTGCCAAATCAGACTTGGTACGCTCGAGCACCTTGACGGCCTCGGGTCCGCCGATTTTGCCCAGGGCGACAATGGCAGCCGAGGGCACCGCAGGCTCCGTGCTGGCCACATATTGCTCCAAAGGCGACACCGCTTGGCGATCGCGTAATTCGCCGAGTGTATTGATTACCCCAATGAGGGGCTTGCCCTTGAGAGTGCTTAAGGCAGCCCGCAGCGCTGCCAACGCCGCCTTATCGCCCATTCTCTCCAAAGCGAAGCGAGCTGCATTGCCAAGCTCAGAATGATTCAAAAGGGCCGCAAGGGCTGAGACCTCGCTGGCTGTACCGATTTGCGATAGCTGCCCAAGCAGGTACTTCTTGCAATCATTGGTAACATCGTCGTCGCTCAACATGGCGGCCATTTCAGCGGCGAGTGTGTTGCGCAGACACTCATACCCGTTGGCCAATTGAACGAGCTGGTCAATGGTGGCGAACACTTGGGTATCCTGGCCGCGCTGAAAACCAGCCACTCGTTTCAGTTCCGGGCGAATCTTCAAGGGGATCTCAATGGTGGCTTTTCCGGTCGCGGCCCACTGCGTGCCACGAAGCATCAGCAAACGCCAACCCACATTCTCCATGGCCGCGACGTCATGGCCGAGCACGAGGTTGAAACACCTGCCCTGCCCGAACTGGTTGGCAAAGACCACCGGCTCATTGGCGCCGGTACCACGCTGCTCAGGGGCCGACCAGGCGCGACAAAGCACCTGAGCGGACGGTTGTTTCGGCATCCGGTGCCACAACTCATCGACAATGGTAAAGCCTTTCAAGCCACGGGTCACTGGGTGCTCCGGCTCAACCGCTGTCACAGGAAACTTGTGGTAGTCGCCATGGCCGGTCTTCTTGCCCCAGGTGGCGCCGACAAGCTGCTGGAACTCTTTCCAGGTGGGTAGGCACGCGCTGGCGGCATGAACGACGACAAACCCCTTGCCAGCCTTTACGAAATCCAGCAGCGCCTTCTCGAACGCGGGCCCCCAGGCACGCTCTTGACTGGGGAAGTTGTTCCAGTTACTCACGACGACGTCGCAATCCTTGAGCGTATCGCTGCTGCAACTGGCAGGGTTCTCGGTAACCTTGACGGTAAAGGCGCCACTGCCCTCTAAGACTTTCACCAACATCGGCGTTGTCGTTTTCCAGTCGTGGTTGTTGCTGCCGCTCAGGAGCAAGACCCGCAGGGGAGCCGCCGCCTGGGCCGCCCCGGGTAAGAGAACCACAAACACGGCGAGTAAGGCCCAGATACGAAAACGCTTGGTTGAGAGTGTCATTTGAAATTCTTCCTCAAAATAGCGATAAAGTTGTCTATTGCACCGACATTATGCGCGACCGGCGCTGCCAGCAAGGGCCAACAGGCATTTATCAGTCACCTCGCCGGTCTAGTCAGAGGTCCATTCGTTGAGCTTCTCAACGGATTTGGCCACGTTCTCGGCCCCGGCGATTTCCAAGGTGGTGGCCCCGTCGAACCCGGCATCCCGTAACGCCTTGGCGATGGGCTTGACACCGATGACACCGTCGCCCAAAGCGATATCGCCCATGCCGCAGCCGAAGTGCTTGCCCCGCTGGGCCTGCCATTGCGTCCCCAGGTCTTTCCAGTGAACGTGCTTGATGCGGGAACTGAACGCCTTGACGTGGTCCAGCGGATCGGCACCACCGAGCCAACTGTTGCCCGTATCCAGGCAGAGCCCCACCGTCTCCTCATGGCCCAGCCGCGAGAGCAGCTCGCCCAGCGTCGCCACATTGTCCGTTACCTGTCCATGGGTCTCAATCAGCAGTTCCACACCCAACTCCTGGGCCCATTCCATAGGCGACTGTAGTCTCTCACAGATGGCAAAGAGCTGTTGCTCCGTGGTCAAGCCGCGTCCGAAGTCTGTCTTGGGGTCGCCCTCGGTGGTAATAACGTGCTTGATCCCCAACAGCTTGGCCAGGCGAATCGCCTTGATGATCTGATTCGTGCTGTAGATCGATGGACTGGGCGGATCGAGCAGATTAGCGTGGGCACAGATACTGGTCAGGGTCAGGCCGCACGCAGCCGCCATATCCCGGATGGTCGCCGGATGGCTATCCAGGCTGATCGCGCTGGTAAAGCCGTACTCCACGCCCAACATGCCGCCATCGAAATTGTCCGTCAGATCCGCATAAGCGATCCCCATCTCGGCAATCGCTTCAAATTGCCGCTGCATGGGACTAAACGGCTCCACCAGAGCAAAACAACCAATACGCATTATGGACTCCTTCGTTGTGGTAAGGCTATCGCCAGAGCGCCCGGCCCCGCGTCTCTAACCTACATGTACAAGCCAAAACGCACCGTGTCAACTAGTTCTCACCAGTGCGGCATCTTGGACATTTGCCTCTGTTCATTCATCACGCTTATCTGCTTGAACCAGCATCAATGGCTACCAGAGACTCTAACCTCCCAAATTATTCCGGGCCAAAGACGGCAATCTCAGACAAACCGACATTGAGGTTGTTAGGGCTTACCTTGGTAGCAACGAACATGAGCCATTTGACCGTCTTGACCGGAAAGCAGATTTCTCTGCCTCCGGAAATATCATCCGGCAATTCCGCAACGTTGAGGCTCGTGCCATCACTGAAAACCAGCAGACCCGAGGTAATCTGCTCGCCCACAATGGGCCGGTCAAAGAGCCAGAGGCTGTCGATTTGCTGAGGAGTATCCCAAGTCAGACGGAGCATTGCCCCCTCTTTTTCGTCTTGACTGGCCCACTCGGCCGAGACGTTTTCAGGATAACCAGACACGATCCCATCAATAGCCCCTTTCGGGTGGAAGCGTCGCTCATTAGCATTATTGCCGTATTGAGAGGTGGCGGTTACTGTGGCTTTGCGTGCCAAGTTCGCCTCGCTCTTGATGCGGCGATCAACAGGATGGCCTTGCGCCGCCTGGCCCTGGCCGTTCTCAGCATAGGCCCGGTACATCTTTTTGTCCAAGAAGGTGACCTCTTGTAACGACAAGGCGTAGCGTCCCCCGGCGGGATTCCTTTTCAATGCGTGACAGAACCAATTGTTGCCGAAATTGTTGGAATAGCACAGCCAGGCCCGGCGGCCATCCGCACTGATGAACTTGGAGGGAAAGTTGACAAAGTACGCCTGAACGCCAAACTCAAACATGAACGTGACCAACTTCCATGGGCCGGTGACGGTATCCGATTCCAAAACGTACGTATTCATTTCCCGTGTCGTGGGCCAGCCGTCGGTCACGCACAAGAGATATTTCTTGAGCGGAGCGTTGTAGGTCATGGTCACACAACCACAGCGATTGTTCCAATCAACCAGTGGTTTGATGCAGCCAAAGTCTTTCGTCCAGACCGGATTGCCCTGGTTATCGTGGCCGGCAAAGAACTCGTATTGCGACGCATCGTTTATGTTCGCAGTACTGGGCTCCACACGCAACAGATAGACTTGGTCGCCACTTATCCAACT
>CAYNXW010000262.1:0-4250 GCA_964401265.1 uncultured Pirellulales bacterium
CCTGCCCCGCTACTCTCCCAACACCTCCACTACCGCCACCCGCTTCAATCCCCCGCCTCTTCGACCTGCAAACCCACCAGCTTCTGAATCTCAAACACCTCCCCCGTCAGCAGCTCCTCAAACCGCACCCGAATCGTCACCCCCGCCCCCGTAGGCTCCCGGCCCTCCCGCCACGGCAACTCAAACTTGTAGTGATACGTCAAAAAACCTTCCAGCCAATGCTCCTCCAACGCCGCCGGCTCGTAACGCCAACGACCCAGAAGACGCTCATCCGCCTCCGCCTGCAACTGCCACAACTCAATCGTCAGCACCCCGCTCGCCTTGATCTTGTCATGCTTCTGATCATACACCGTCAAGTACACCCTCACCCCAGCCGCCGTCGCACGCGTGTACCGGCCGAACTTGAGCTCCCCCACATGCACCAACTGCCCCAGACGGTCCTTCTCGAAACCACGCATCCGCGCCAGCTTCGCCTCCAGCTCCTCCGCTCGCCGCTGATCCTCACGACGCTCCGCCTCCAACGTCACGATCCGCGATTCCAGCATTGCTAGAGACACATCCGAACGCCCTTTACCTGGAAACCCCTCACAACCCCACAAAAAAAACAATCCCAAACCACTCCCCATCAACCATGACCGCCAACTCCCCCTCATTAACCCCCCTTGCCCGCATGTCTCATGAGTTTTTGGCGACATGACTGTAAGTCCAGTATATAAACCAAGTTACGAACAGCGATAGGGTCGCGGCACGACGGCACGCCCTCCCGTAACACCGATGCATGGGCTACCCCAAGCCCACCCGACCCATCTTCGCTACCTTATAAATTATATAGCGACCCTCTGGCCCGACAAACTCGCACCAGGCCAAAAAAAACGCCAAAAAACCAAAAAACGCCAAACATCCACGCTCGACCACCCCCTGGCCTCGCCCGCCCAACGCCTCTAAACGCGTGCCTGGCCCCCCGCTGCTCCTGCTACTTCTCCTCCGCCGGCATCTTCTCCAGAATCTTATCCGCCACCCCATACTCAATCGCCTCGTCCGCGTTGAGCCACTTGTTCCGGTCGCAGTCACGCTCCACCGTCGCCATATCCTTACCCGTATGCGACGCCATGATAGCATAAAGACGCTCACGAACCCGGATCATCTCCTCCGCCTCGATCTGCAAATCGCTCGCAGGACCCATCATCCGACCTCGAATCAATGGCTGATGCAGCAGTACGCTCGCGTTAGGCAATACATGACGCTTGCCCGCCGTGCCACCCAGAAGCAGCATCGCGCCCATGCTCGCCGCCAACCCCACCCCATACGTCGCCACCTCACAACGAAGATAACGCATCGTGTCGTAGATCGCCAGACCAGCCGTCACCGAACCACCCGGCGAGTTGATGTAAAAATGTATGTCCGCCGACGCGTCCTCGTTGCTCAAAAACAGCATCTGAGCCACAATCAGATTCGCTACGTCGTCGTCCACCCCGCCGCCCAAAAACACCACCCGATCCTTCAGCAGACGCGAATATATATCGTACGCCCGTTCCCCTCGACCCGTCGTCTCAATGACCATCGGTACCAGATTCGACATCATTTATCTCGCTTATTCTTCTTGGCGTCCTTCTTCTCTTCCACGTACAGAACCTCGTCTATCAGCCCGTACTCCTTTGCCTCCTCCGCCGTCATATACCGGTTACGCTCCGTCTCACGCTCAATACGCGCGACTTCCTGACCCGTGTGACGCGACAGAACCTCGTTCAGCATCTTACGTGTCTTGATAATCTCATCCGCCTCCAGACGAATATCCTCCGTCTGACCCGTGATGCCACCCCAAGGCTGATGAAGCATCATCTTCGCGTGCGGCAACGCGTAACGCTTGCCCTTGGCGCCCGCCGACAAAATCACCGCACCACCGCTCGCCGCGTGACCAATACAGTACGTCGCCACGTCCGAATGCAAAAACTGCATCGTATCATAAATCGCCATCGTGTCATCTACGCTTCCACCAGGACAATTAATATACAAATGTATATCGCTACCACGCTTGATGTTGTCCAGATAAAGCATCGCCTTGATCACTACCGAACACACCGTCCCCTGATTCGTCACGTACGACGGATCCAAAGGCAAATCCAAAAAAATGATCCTGTTCTCCAGGAGCATCTCGTTCAGACCCATCTCACGCGTCCGCTGATAGTGACCGCCGCCTTGCAGCCGAATATCACGCTTCGATTCAAATTCAGGCCGACATAATGTCATCGTCACGTCCTCTTGTTTGTCCATAACTTCTTAACAACGCTAGCCAAAAAAACAGACCGCCTCAGCCTGCCGTCGACTCATCCTGCTTCTTGTCGTCGGCCTTCTTCGTATCAGCAGCCTTCTTCTTGCCCCCACTCTTCTTGCCCTTGGCCTCACCTGCGTCAGCCTCGTCTTTCGCTGCCGGTGCGTCAACTATATCGGCCATTTCCAGCACCTTATCCACCGCATGTTCGTCACGAATCTGCTCCCGGATCGATTCCAGACGCCCTTCCTTGGCCATCTCGTCACGCACCCGCTCCGGACGACGACCATAACGCATCGCGATCCGAGCGATCACACCGTTCACCTCCGGCTCGCCAACACTGATATCCAGCTTGTCCGCCACCTTCTCCATCACAAAGCTCATCTTCAGCTGCTTGTTCGCTTCCTCGCTCGACGCCGCCTTGAGCTTCTCCAGATTTTCCTCGATCTGCTCATTAGGCACACCCTGCTGCAACAGCTCATAATAACGACGTGCCATAAATCGGTTCGCATGACGCGCCGCCACACCCGCCGGCAAATCAAACGTCACGTTTTCGTCCAGATAATTATAAACCTGCTGGCCCATCAGCTGACGTACCTCCCGGTCTGCCTGACGCTCCAGATCCTCCGCTATCTCGCGACGAAGCTCTGCCTCGTCCGCCACCCCGAACGAATCAAAGAACTCCGCATTCAGCTCCGCCAGCACCAACCGACGCAAACTCTTCACCTTCAGCACAAACGACGCCTTCTTACCGTGATACGCCTCATTCTCATGCGTATCCGGCACCGTCCCCTCAAACTCCTTCTCATCACCCACCTTGCACCCCGTCAGCGTCTTGCCCAAGTCCTCGATCCATACCCCCATCACCGCCGTCGGTCCCACGTGCACATAGGCGTCTTCCTTCTCCTCCGTGCCGCCTTCCTCGACCCCCTCTACCGTCATCGTCACGTCACCCGTGATCCAGTCACCCTCCTGGGCCGGTTCCTCAGACACTTCATCCACATGACCGCCCCGACGACGCAACTGATCCACCGCCTCGGTGATCCGCTCTTCCGTCGTTTCGAACACCGGCTTCTCGATCCGCACCCCCTCCAGATTCGGCAGCTCAAACTCCGGCTTCACCTCAACCTCATACTCCACCGTCAAATCACCCTCGTGAGGCAGCTCCACCTTCTCCGGATCAAAATCAGGCTCGCCCAAAACCTCAAAATCGTGGTCCTTCTCCATCTGCTCGAACGCCTCAGCCAACACCCGCAGCTTCACCTGATCGTCCACCTCGCTGCCAAATCGCTTCTCGATCAGACGACGCGGAGCACGTCCCTTACGAAAGCCCGGCACCAACGCCGTCCCCCGAAGCTCCTTGTACTGCGCATCCAGCGACTTATCCAACTGCCCACGCGGTATCGTGATCGTTACCTGCTTCTTCCAGGGCCCCGTATCCTTCAAATCCACCGTGCACTCGAACGTCGACTCTTCCTCAACACCCTCAGCCCCACCGGCCTCCACCTGCTCGTTCGCCTCTGCCGCCGTCTGGTCCATGTCTTTTTCGTTTGCGTCCGCCATGCCGACTACTCCTCATTGCCTGTTGCTTTGGCCCAGGCTCTAACGCCTGTATACCTTATGCACGCCACTTCCAAGCGCGCAACACCTTATAAGAAATACACTTATGACTTGAAAAACCCCGCCGCACAGAATACAAAAATACCAAGCATAATCACCTTACCCAGCCAGGCGCCAGAAGCCGCCAGGATAAAGGTTACTATCCTTGGCTCTCATGACGCGGCTCCGACCAACGCCTGACCCGATTCCACCTGCCCTTTCCAGACAGGCCCGAAGCCGGTACCTCGTCGCCGCTAACACTAAGATCCCGAAAAAAAAGCACTTAGACACTCGCGCGCCAAAGGCTCACAGCGGGTGATGAGATTCGAACCCACGACATTCACGTTGGCAACGTGACGCTCTACCACTGAGCTACACCCGC
>CAYNXW010000263.1:0-4246 GCA_964401265.1 uncultured Pirellulales bacterium
CCTTTATCTATGATCTCAAGGGTAAAATCTATTTGGCAGGCCAAAGGCTTCCAGTAGTCCGATAATTCGTTGGGTATCAGCCTGGTGCAAGGTGTCTCGCTGGCGTGCCAGTCGTCCGGCGGCCACCATGCCCAAGGCGACGGCCTCGCCGTGATGATAGTCGCGTTGGGCGAGCACGGTTTCGATGGCGTGGCCAATGGTGTGGCCGTAGTTGAGGATGCCTCGCAGGTTGGCTTCGCGTTCGTCGGCGGCGACGACGGCGGCCTTGATGCGGCAATTTCGGGCCACCAGGTCGATGAGGGCGGGCGGATCTAAGTCCAGTATGGTCTGGCACTTATCTTCGAGGCTGGCCAAGAAGTCGGCGTCGCGTATGGCGGCATGTTTGACGGTTTCGGCCAGGCCGCAGCCCCACTCGCGTCGGGGGAGGGTTTTGAGGACGGCCACATCCGCGTAGACCAGTGCCGGCTGGTAGAAGGCTCCGATCATGTTCTTTCCGCGCGGATGGTTGACGCCGGTTTTGCCGCCGACGCTGCTGTCGACCATGGCGAGCAGGCTTGTAGGGACCTGTACATAAGGCATACCGCGTTTGAAGGTGGCGGCGACAAATCCGGCCAGGTCGCCCACCACGCCGCCTCCCAAGGCCAGAATGACATCGCGTCGCTCGGCGTCGTAATTAAAGAGGCTCTCGTAGAGTTGCTCGACGAGCTCCAAGCGTTTGCTAGCCTCTCCCGGGCGGACGGTGAGCAAATGCGCTTCGATGCCGGCGGTCTGTAGTGACGCGAGTACGGTTTGGCCGTAGAGGCCAGCCACGTTGTCGTCGCTGACGACAAAGGCGCGTGCCGATCCGGTAAGGCTTGCCAAGCGTTCGCCGAGGCCTTCCAGAGTGCCATAGCCGACACAAATGTCGTAACTGCGTTGGCCGAGCTCGACCTGGACCACTGTAGCCTGGTGGGAACCGGTCGTGTCTGCATGCGAGGAGCCGCAGGGGCCTGAAGCGTTTTGGGGTGCGTGAGGCGGTTTTTTCGGTTGGTCCATGAGTTACTCCCGTGAATGTGTCGCGGTTTGGGGCTCAGTCTAGCGGAAACTGGCCTTTGTGCCAAGTTATTGGCTGTCGGTGGGGTTTGGTGACAGGGTGTTGTGCTTGTAAAGTCTTTTTCAGAAATACTTTAGCAGGGAAAGCCCGCCTGCTTAGGGCGCAAGGTCGAGGTGGTTGCGATTTATGCGCGGATTTACTCAAAGATATTTGCGAACGTTGGCAGGTAAATTGCGTCATAAACATAAGCAAGCGGAAAGTGTAAGCGGATCCGGCCAGATGGTTTGCCTGGATTTTGGGTAATGTGAGGCCTGCGAGGCCGACAAAATAGTGGGCTCTGTTGCTGACCGGAGCGGTAGGTGTTGGGGTGCCGCAGGGCGAGATGACGCATTTGTTTTCGTATTTGCAATGAGAAGGGCCGGTGCGGCGGCGTGACGCTTGTTGGCGAGCACCACCGGAACAAGGCCCCGGGGGAGGAGGCAGGGTTTGGTAGGCCCATAAACCAAGTTCAGGACATGATTTACGGGCTTTGGAGGTCAGGCTGTGTGTCTTGTAACAATTATAACAGGGTTTTACTTGAAAAGATTGCGGATATGAGCTATTATATACGTTCAGGTTAAGTGCATCTCTAAGCAGCGGCGAGTCTCGTGTCAAGTGGGCAATGGGCTTGACAAGACCTTGAATTTTCGACGGAAAACGAGTATAGTGGTAGGACTATGATTAAATCGGCCCCCCGAAAAGAGCGTACGACACCGAAGCGAAGCAAGGAAGCCAGCAAGAGCAACCCTCGTCGCGGCTCAGGGATCTCAACGTACCGAGCCGCCCTGGATTTTTTGTTCAGCAACACGAATTACGAGACGGCGCGGCGGCTCCGCTACAATGCGGACACGTTCAGCCTGGATCGCATGAACCGGCTGCTCGAGTATCTTGGGAATCCCCACACCAAGCTGGCGTCCGTGCACGTGGCGGGGACCAAGGGTAAGGGCTCCACGTGCACGATGCTCTCGGAGATGCTGCGTTCGAGCGGGTACAAGGTCGGGCTGTACACCTCGCCTCATGTGACTGACATACGTGAGCGAATCCGCGTGGACGGCGAGATGATCAGCGAGTCGGCGCTGACGCGTCTGGTCAAGCGTATGGTACCGGCCATACGGAAGATGGCGGACGATCCCCCGACGTTTTTCGAGATTTTCACTGCGTTGGCGTTCATGCATTTCGTATCCAAGCGGGTGAAAATCACCGTGATTGAGACCGGCATGGGCGGTCGACTTGACAGCACTAATGTACTGACCCCCGAGTGCATCGGGATCACCAGCATCAGCCTGGACCATCAGCAACAACTGGGCAAGACATTGGGAGACATTGCGCGGGAGAAGGCGGGTATTTTCAAAGAAGGGGTCCCGGCGGTTTCGGTGATTCAAGAGGGCGAAGCGATGCAGGTGCTCAAACAGGAAGCGGGCAAGGCGGGCTCACCGCTGCGTTTCACGGGAAAAGAGATCGACTTTTCTTATCGCTTTGAGTCCTCCCGGGCCTTGGGTCCGCATAACCGGGTGTGCGTCACGACGGAGACGTCGCGTTATGAACACCTGCCGGTCCCGGCGCTGGGCGAGCACCAGGCCATCAACTGTGGTCTGGCATTGTCGCTTCTGGACTGTCTCAAGGCTCGGGGCTACAACATCGACGACGGTCAGGCGGTACAGGGATTGGCCAATACGCGTTTGCCCGGCCGGATGGAGATTGTGCACGACCATCCGCGTATTCTGGTGGATGGGGCGCACAACGCCGCTAGCGTGCGAGCGTTGGTGCAGGCTTGCGGCCAGCACATTCCCTACGACTCGATGGTTGTGATCTTCGGCTGCTGCGAGGACAAGGACGTACAGGGCATGCTCGAACAGATCCAGTACGGCGCAGACAAGATCATCTTCACGCGGGTCAATTCCCCGCGTTCGGTGTACCCGGACGATCTAGCCCAGATGTACTCGGAAATGTGCGGCAAGATGTGCCAGACGGCGACAACGCTCACCGAGGCGTTGAGTATCGCTCAGCGAGCCGTGACCACCGGCGACCTTATCTGCATCACGGGGAGCTTCTACCTGGTTGGCCAGGCGAAGGCCCATTTTGAAAAGCAGCCGTTGCCGGTCTAAGACAGGGCCCCAGAGCACTGCTATCGTTCGCGCAAACCGGTATTGCCTCCAGAGGTATCCTGGTGTGCGTGGGGCATCATCCTATGGCTGGGTGGGCACCTGACCCCATCGTTGCCAGATGGCAATCAGATCCTGGACGCCAAAGACGATCGCTGAAGATGGCCTGTGAGTATCTCCAGCGGAATTGCGGTCCGCGACAATTTGCCGGCAAGGATGCAATATCTAAACTGGAAGGCGAGGGCGGGCAGAATCAGACAAGGCACAAATGCACACGTGATCTGTGCGCCGCGAGTCACGCAGCGCCGTGAATTGCCTTTGCCGCCTTGAAGCCACTGTCCAGGGGAGGCGCAGAGGCCGCTTACGGTCGGCTACATGACTGGCCGCCCAGGTTGCCTACCAAAGACCGTGCAGGGACGTCGCCAATGGGCCACGCTGGTCCGCTCACAAACCCAAGCTACGGTGCAAGTTCTGCACCTCCGTGTCGCTGATAGCTCTTCGATAGAGTCGCACCTCGTCAATGGCGCCGTAGAACCCCTGGTGCCGGTAGAGCTCAAGGCCGTTGTTGCCAATGTCGGCCAAGGGCGCCAGCTCATCGAGGCCCGTATAAGTGCCCTGGCTGACCACGACGCCGTTGACGTACACCCGGAAGGTGCCCTTGTCCCAAGTGAGCGCGATGTGATGCCAGAGGAACATGCCGAGGTTTTCGATGTTGACGGCCGTGGTGTGGGAGTCGCCCAGGCCAACGCTTAGACTACCGTCATAAAGGTAGAGCTGAATGCGGTCCTGCCAGGGGTCGGCGGTGGCGTGGCCGAAGAGGTAGTGGTGATTGTCAAAGACGCCACGCACATAGGCCCACAGGGCGACCGTGCCGGCGGAAGCACTGAGACCGTCGGTAGGCACCTGCACGGCGTCATCGTCGCCATAAAACTGAAGGGCACCGTCCAAGACACTGTTTGGCGTCCAGAGGGGCCCATTGATCAAGAGGCCATCGGCATTATTACCAGACGAGTCGGCGGCTGTTGTTCCCGCCTGTTCATCGAGCGTGTAATGCACGGCGAGGCCCTGCGTA
>CAYNXW010000264.1:0-4232 GCA_964401265.1 uncultured Pirellulales bacterium
ATCGTTGCTGAAGACCTGGTCGGGTGGTTTGCGATCCGTTTCGGTAACGGGCCGATTCAGGTCGTCGGATTCGGGAAAGCCCACCGGCATCAGGGCGACAACGCGTGTTCGCTCAGGCAGATTAAGCACTTGTTTGACCTCTGGTTCGCTGAAAGCACCGATCCAGCAGGTGCCAAGCCCGTGCGCGACGGCGGCGAGGGAGAGGTGGTCGAGGGCAATGGCCAAGTCGATGTCGATACTATTGTGTTCTCCGCCCATTTTCTGGTAGGCGTTTTGGGGATCGCCGCACGCCGCGACGACGAGGGGGGCCTGTGCGATCCATGTCTGGCCTCGGCAGGCCTGGGCCAGTTGGCTTCGCAGCTTGGGCTGGCGCACGAGGACAAAGCGCCAAGGCTGGAAATTACAGGCGGACGGTGCGAAACGCAGGGCGTCGAGCAGGTTTTGGTAGATGTCCTCAGGTATGTCGGCCTGGCGATAGGCGCGAACGCTGCGCCGGGTCTTGATAGCATTCATAACGTCCATGATTCACCTGTTTCTTCATAGGATAGGGGGCCAGCGTAGGATTCGAACGCAACTTGTGTAACGATAGGAGCTGTTGGCGCTGCTGTCAAGCATGGTCGGCATTCTGCTGGTAACATGCTGTTGGCGAAGGGTTTGCGGTGAGTGGGAGGGGGTGTATGTTTTTGATTTTGACACAGGTTCGAAGCGGTTGTAGACTCGGCAAAGATGTTGTGGCAAATGCCTGTCTATAGTTGAAATAAGGAGACTTCGCGATGCGGTATGTAGCAATGGTATTGTTGGCTGGGATGATGGTGTTGGCAGGGTGCGAGAACAAGGAATTGTTGCAGTGTCAAGACGACAACGAGCAACTGCAGACGAAGTTGGCCAGTTGCCAGGAGCAGAGGACGATGGAGTCGCAGACGTGTGAGGACATGCTTGGGGCGGCCATCGAAGAGGTGAACAAAGTGCGGGCGCAGTCGGAAGAGCAGATCGCCCAGGCCAAGCAGCAGACTGTCTCGGTTCAAGAGCAATTGGCCAAGCGGGACAAGCAGCTGGTACAGCGGGACCAGCAACTGGCAGAGACAAAAAAGACGCTGGAGGTGACGGAGGCGGCTTTGGAGGAGCTGGAGGCCAAGGTCAAGGAGCGTGATGAGCAAATCGTCCGCAAGGACCAACAGTTGTCCCAGAAAGAGCAGCAGTTAAAAGACACGGCGATGAAGTTGCAGGCGGCCGTGAAGCAGTTGCAGCAGAGGGAGGCCCAGTTGCAGGGTGCGCAGGACCAACTCAACCAGTTGAAGCATCAACTCGATGAGGTAAAGAAGCAATTGGGCGAGGCGCAGACATCGTTCAAGGACGCCCAGTCAAAGTTGCAGTCGCAGGTGGAGGCATTGCAGTCGCAGGTGACGCTGGTGCAGAAGCAGTTTACGAACGCGACGCAGATGGTGGAGGAGTTGGGCGCGACGAATGAGAAGGTCGTGGCTGTCAAGACCAAGCTCGAGCAGAGCAACGATGGACTCCAGAGTGAGAATGAGCAGCTGCGGGCCACCAATGCTGAGCTGCGTCAGCAGTTGCAGGCGGATAGCGGCAACTGACGTTTTGAGCAGCAACGACGATCGTTGTTTGATGGGCTGATCCAGCATTGGGTCGGCCCATTTTTTTTGTGCGCGGCCCAGGGGAACGGGCGGGCCCAGGGGGGGGATCGCGGCCTTCAAAGAGCCCCTGCCGGGCCGGCGCGGGTAAATATGCCCTCGTGTGTGGCCGATATTCATTCAGATAGCCTCTTTTGCTATAATGGAAATGAGGGAGTAAGGATGTTGTTGCCCAGGCACAGGTTGACGACGGGGGTGATGGTGGCGTTGGGAACCGTTCTGGCGTCGTGGACCCAGGCGGCTCTTTACGTGCCTAGCGGCCCATACCCCACTATTCAGTCTGCGATTACCGCTGCCGTGGAGCCTAACGAGGTGGTCGTCGCGACGGGTGTGTATTACGAGAATATCGACTTTCTCGGCAAGGCGATCACGGTGCGTTCGAGCGATCCTAACGACCCCAGCGTGGTCTCAGCCACGATTATCGACGGCAGCCTGGCCGGCGATCCCAACTGCGGCTCGGTGGTGACCTTTGGCAGCGGTGAGGGGCCCAATTCGGTGCTGCGTGGTTTCACCATTCGCGGGGGGACGGGCTCGTGGCTGCCGGTGCGGTGGGAGTTTCGGGGGCTCAAGTGGAATCGTTGCGGCGGGGGCGTGCTTTGTTATGGGGCCAGCTCACCCACCATCGAGCAAAATCTTATCCGTGACAATCTTGCGGGCGAAGGCGGCGGCATTTACGTCTACGGGCAGAGCCACCCCGCCATTGTGAACAACCGTCTCACCGGCAATGTGGCGTTGGTGGAACATGGGTTTGACCCGCCGAACGATCTGTACGAGTTTGCTGAACACGGCGACGGCGGCGCGATTGTGTGTTTCGAGTATTGCCAGGCCACCATTGCGGGAAACGAGATCGACACCAACCAGGCCGACTATTACGGCGGCGGTCTGCACCTGCGGCAATGGTCGGACGTGACGATGGTGGACAACTGGATTCACGATAACCAGTCTGCGTTGGGGGCGGGGGTGCACATTACCTATACGTCGTCTCCTGTATTGACCGGCAACCTTATTGAAAACAACGTGGCGGGTAATTTCGGTGGTGGGGGTGTTTACGTGTACTACAGGTCAAATCCGACGATTGAGCGCAACGTCATACGATGGAACACGTCGGCCCATGGCGCCGGTCTGGCGGTCTTTTTCGACAGTGCGGGGGTGATACGCGACAACCTTATCGAAGCGAACCAGACGGGCTCGGCCATCACCTGTGTGGGCTCGTCGCCGTTGATCGATCATAACACGATAGTGCACGCCGCCATCGACGAGACCCTTGACGGGCTCGGCGCCATTGAGATGAGCGGCGGTTGTGCTGCTCTGATTTCCAACAACATTATCGCGTTTACGCAGAATGGCCATGGGATTGTCGCAACGGGGTCGGACAGTCCGGTGATTCGGTACAACGATTTTTGGCAAAACAGTATGGGCAGGGCCGGCGACGAGGTTGCCCCGTCGTGCTTTGAGCAAGGCAACATCGCCGTCGATCCGGATCTGCTTGCAGGGGCCGATGGGCACGTCAGGCTCAATTACAGCTCGCCTTGCATTAATGCGGGCGACCCGAATTTCATTGTCGGGTCGGGCCAGCTCGACTTCGACGGTCAGAGCCGTGTCACGCAGGGGCTTACTGATATGGGCGCCGATGAGGCTCTGCCCGTGTGGAACCTGACTTCGGGCCGGTACTTCGAACAGATTCAGGCGGGCATTGACGCGGCTGACGCCGGTGACGAGCTGTTGGTCTTGCCGGGGCGATTCACCGAGCCGCTGACCCTTTCGGGAAGAGCTGTCGTAGTACGCTCGCGTGATCCAAATGATTGGAGCACCGTTTCGCAGACCATTATTGATGCCCAGCAAACGGACCAATCGGCCGTGACGTTTGCTGGTACGGAAGACCATCGTACCATGCTAGCCGGCTTTACCATCACGGGCACCGTGCGAGACGGTTCGGGCGGGGGCGTCAACGGCCAGGGAACCGGGGCCATGTTGTACCGATGCTGGATAACGGCAAACCAGGCCGACGACGGTGCCGGTGTGTACGATTTTGATGGGACGGTGCGAGAGTGCCGCGTGACCGACAACACCGCCGGCGACACTGGAGGTGGCGGATACGGCTGCGACGGCACGGTGATCAACAGTTGGTTCGCACGCAACCAGGCGGGCGTCCAGGGTGGCGGCTTGGCCCAGGGGCAAGCCCTGCTGGCGGGCTGTCTGATAGCGGACAATCACGCCGGCCAGGGGGCCGCTTTGTTCAGCTGGGGCGGACCGGTTGCCAATTGTACCGTCGCGGGCAATGAGGCAGCCACGGGCGGCGCTGCGCTGGCTCAGTGCACCGGGGCCATTACCAATAGCATCATCTGGCATAATCTGCCGGCCGGCGAGCCGGCGCTGCTCGACTGCAATGAGCCCGCCTATAGTTGTGTCCAAGGCGAGAGCACCGGGCTGGGCAATATCGCCGTTGACCCTTGTTTCGTTGACGCTGCGGGTGGCGACTGTCACTTGCGGCTGGATTCAGCCTGTATCGACGCAGGCCTGGATGCTCTGGTGCCCGGTGTGCTCACGAGAGACATTGACGACGAGCAACGGCTCTTTGATCTG
>CAYNXW010000265.1:0-4208 GCA_964401265.1 uncultured Pirellulales bacterium
CCAAAAGGGGCACAGGCGATGCGGGTAAGTCGGCATTCGACGGTCTTACGCCCTTCCAGGATCATGTCGAGATACGGGCGTTTGAGGATGGCTATGTGCAAAGGCATCGTCTGGCACTCTCGCGAACGTAGAGGGGTATGTGAGGCGGGCCGATTTTTTGCCTATTCTAGTGACCGGTGCGGGCCATAGCGACCGAAAAAACGAACCGGTCGGGCCAAGGCTGCTGTGTAAGCGAACAGTGACTTTGTAAACGTGGTTCCTTGGGGCTCAAGAGGGACGCTGCGCTGCCATGGGGCTTTAAGTGCTTGCAAGGCATGCTCTAAGGTGAAGACATAGCGGCCGACTACCGATAAATGAGTAACAGTCCTGGGTCAGGTGTGATTGACGCTTTGGCCAGAAAAGGTTATAGTTAAACATTCGCGTTCTGCGCAGTTGAGGCCTGAGGTAATCAGGCAGGGATAAGCTTGTCGAGGGGGTTAGGCAGCGGGTAGGTATGGAGCAAAGGGAACCATCGTGCGAGCAGGCCAAACGGGTGGGGCTCTGGTATCAGAGGCTGCGTTCACTGAAGCTGATGGCGGCTCATGCGATTCTGTTTACGTTTGCGCTACTCTTGGCGTTTCTGGTCAGAGAGGAGATGCGCATTGATGAGACGTGGTTTCCGGTCACCTTCTTGAGTTGGCTGGTGCCGGTACTGATCGTGAAACTGGTGGTATTCGGCCTGTTGCATCAGTACCACGGGTGGTGGCGTTACGTAAGCATATCGGACTTGTTTACGATCATGACGGGGGCGTTCTTGAGTACACTTACGTTGGTGTTGGGCTACTACGTGGTGGCCAACATCAGGCCGATCTGGGATGTCATGGGGCCTTTACGGGAGATACCGCAGGCGGTAATGCTGCTGGATTGGGCGGCGACCATTGTAGTGGTCTGCGGTGTGCGGGTGGCAATTCGGTTGTACTATGAGGAGACGCACCAGGAGGAGGTCGGCCAGTTGAGCCGACTGCTGGTGGTGGGGGCGGGTAACGCCGGCGAGGTCCTGGTTCGCGAAATTCACCGCAGGGAGCAGGGCCGGTATGAGGTCGTGGGGTTTGTCGATGACGACGTTCGCAAGCAGGGAGTGCGTATCCATGGGGTGCGGGTGCTGGGGACGACCGAGCAGATCAAGCAGCTTGCGGATGAGTTGAACGTGGACGAGATTGCCATCGCAATGCCCAGTGCCACGCACAGGCAAATGCGCCAGGTCATTCAGCGGTGCGAGGGTACGGCTCTGCGCTTCAGCACGGTGCCGGATCTTGTGGAGATTGCGTCGGGCCGGGTGAGCGTATCCCAAATGCGCAACGTCGACATTAACGATTTGTTGGGTCGCGAGCCCGTGCAGCTGGATCTGCAGCTGATTGAGGAGTTCGTCCGAGGCAAAGTAGTGATGATTACGGGGGCGGGCGGTTCGATCGGTTCGGAAATGTGCCGACAGGTGGGCCAGTTCAATCCGAAGCAGTTGGTGCTGGTGGAGCAGGCAGAGAATGCTTTGTTCTACATTGAGCGGGAGCTGACGAGCCGATTCGAAACGATCGACATTCAGGCGGTGATCTGTGATATCGTAGATACGGAGAGGGTGGATAGGGTCTTTCATCGCTACCGTCCGGAGGTGGTAATACATGCAGCGGCGCACAAGCACGTGCCGTTGATGGAGCTGAACCCTGGTGAAGCGATCAAGAACAACGTGGTGGGCACGCGCAGTGTGGCCCAGGCGGCCGACCGGCACGGTGCCGCCCATTTTGTAATGATCTCGACAGACAAGGCGGTCAATCCGACGAGCATTATGGGCTCGACCAAGCGTCTGGCAGAGATGGTTATTCAGTGTCTGAACCGGCGCAGCAAGACCGATTTTGTGATGGTGCGTTTTGGAAATGTGCTGGGCAGCAACGGCAGTGTGATACCGCTGTTTCGTCAGCAAATCGAGGCGGGCGGACCGGTGACGGTGACCCACCCGGAGATGCGGCGATACTTTATGACGATACCGGAGGCGTCGCAATTGGTCTTGCAGGCGGCGACGATGGGGAACGGCGGCGAGGTGTTCGTGCTGGATATGGGCGAGCCGGTCAAAATTGTAGATCTGGCGCGGGACTTGGTGACGCTGAGCGGGTTTCGTCCGGGCGAAGATATCGAGGTCGTCTTTACCGGCATGAGACCGGGCGAGAAACTCTTTGAAGAGCTGGCCACAACCGGTGAGAATATGATGCCGACGCGACATGCGAAGATCAGTATATGGAAGAATGACCCGCCGGACGAACCACATCTGAACGAGGCGATTGGTCGCTTGGTGAAGCTTGCGGACCGGGCGGCGTTGGAAGAGATCGTCGAGACGCTCAAGGAAATTGTGCCGGAGTATGTCGGCGATGTGGACAGTCTCGAACTTCACGAGCAGTATACCGCTCAGAACGGCGGGGGCGATGCCAAGGCGGCGAACGCAAACGAGCCTGATTGATCCGCCCTTACCGTTCTTACCGAGCAAGGCCGGTGTCCGTGGGGGCTAAGGGGTGTTAAAACGCGGCTTTCAAGGAATGGCTGGCACCTTACGCTGACTATAACCGCAGGTCTGGGATGCGTTTTGAGCTCGCGGGCAGGTGTGCTATAATCCAAGTGGACTCTTCTTGGATTGGTCACCTTTTGCCCGGGCCCTCGGGTAAGGGGCGTTATGGCGTGGAGGATCGGGCCAAGTCAGCGGGAGGCGACGTAGAAATGGCTCAGGCTGGCACGTTGCGAAAAGGGTTGGGGCTGGTCCATGTCTTGGCCATCGCCTCGGGGGCGATGATCAGTTCAGGGCTCTTTATTCTGCCGGGGATGGCCCATGCCCTGGCCGGCCCCGGGGTGATTTGGTCGTATCTGTTGGCCGGTGTGCTGGCCACGGCGGGGGCGCTTAGCACAGCGGAATTGACCACGGCGATGCCTAAGGCGGGGGGAGACTACTTCTTTATCGCACGTGGTTTCGGATCAGGCGTAGGGACAGTGGCGGGCATCTTGAGTTGGTTTTCCCTGTGTTTGAAGAGTGCTTTCGCCATTGTAGGTATGGCGACCTTTGCCGCACTGTTGATGCCTTTGCCGCCCGTGGTGGCGGGGGGCGTTTTGTGTGCGACCTTTGTCGTGTTGAACCTGGTGGGGGTGCGACAGGCCGCTACAGTACAGGTGGCCCTGGTGGGAGGGCTGTTCGTCCTGTTGGCCCTGTATATTGTGGTTGGAATGGGCCGTATACGCTCAGAGTTGCTGATCCCCTTTGCCCCGCATGGTATGGGACAGATTTTTGTGGCCACAGGGTTCGTCTTTGTGTCTTACGGGGGACTGCTCAAGGTGGCCAGTGTGGCCGAGGAAGTACGTGATCCGGGACGGGTGATTCCGTTGGGGCTGGTGCTCTCGCTGGCGGGGACGGCGTTGGTGTACACGCTGGCGGTGATGGTGACCAGCGGGGTCCTGGAAAGCGACGTGTTGGACAAGTCACGGACGCCGCTATCGGACGGCGGGCGGGTGATTCTGGGCTCGTTCGGGTATATGGCCATGAGTGTCGGAGCCATTCTCTCTTTTGTTTCGACGGCGAACGCCGGGACACTGGCGGCATCGCGGTATCTATTAGCGCTGAGCCGGGACCAGTTGTTGCCCACGCGACTGGGGCAGGTGCACAAGCGATTCAGAACCCCCTATGTAGCTATTATGGCCACGGGCGGCGTGATCTTTCTTAATATGCTTCTGGAACTGGAAATCCTGGTCAAGGCCGCCTCGACAGTGCTCATTCTGGTCAATGTGTTGTCGTGTCTGGCGGTGATTGTACTGCGCGAGAGCGGATTGCAGAACTACAGGCCGGCGTTTCGGTCCCCCGTTTATCCCTGGCTGCAGATCGCGGGAATCATCGGCCTGGGTTTTGTGTTGTTCCAGATGGGGATACACGCCTATATCATCAGTGCGCTGCTGATTCTGGGCGGGTTCCTGGCATACTGGTTCTACGGAAGAAAGCGTGTAAAGCAGGAATCGGCACTGCTTCACCTGCTTGAGCGGCTGACTGCGAGGGAATTGGTCACGGGCGCCCTTGAGAGCGAGCTAAAGGACATCGTGCACGAGCGGGACCAGGTGACCCTTGACCGCTTTGACCGGCTGGTGGAGTCGGCACACGTGCTCGATCTGGACAAGCCCACCGAGAGGGAGGTCTTCTTCGAGCAGGT
>CAYNXW010000266.1:0-4177 GCA_964401265.1 uncultured Pirellulales bacterium
CCCCCGCCGACTCCCCCCCGCCAAGGCCCCACCGATACAACCCCACCCCCAGCAGCCCCACCACCGCTACTATGACTAACCACCTCACCCAACCACTCATACACCACCTGCCATCACCCCCACACACGCCATTGAAGCCCCGCATCTTGATGCGGGGTTAGACTTCCTGCTGCATTGTACTACCGATACCCCACATCCACAAGCCCCCAGCACCGCCGGGGGGACCTTCTTCCTTCACCCTGTGCCCCCGTTTGTCATTGCGAGGAGGTGCCTTGCCGACGCGGCAATCTCAACCTTGCGACTACCCTGTTCTCCACCCTTGTCATTCCCAAACAAGCCCCAGCATCGCCGGATACCAATGGAGTTGCTCTCAACAAAACTGCCCCGCGGCAGGATGAATCTTCAACTGCCCATGTGCCCAAGAAAGCCTCCCGATCTTCTTGACATCCCGACACCGACCACTATCATAGGCCCCGCCCCCCCCGATAGTCCAATTGTCGGAACAACCAGCTGTCAACCACTGTGCCAAAGATCAGTGGTGCAGGAAGTACTGTCAACGAATAACGGTGCAAGTCTGTCTGCTAACGCAGGTAGACTTGTGCGCTTTTATGGGCGTACGATGTCACAAAAGATACAAGTCGTCCCGTATACTTCAACATGGCAGAAAGACTTTGACGACCTCGTGGTTTTTCTACGCCAGCATCCTGTATTGGCTGCTGCGCCGATTGAACACGTCGGCAGCACTTCAGTGGAAGGCCTTGCAGCCAAGCCGATAATAGACCTCGATATGATTGCCGATAATGCAAAACAGACAGCTGCGTATATAGCAACATTAGAGGAGTTGGGATACCGCCATCGCGGCGATTTAGGTATTACAGGCCGGGAAGCGTTCTTTACGCCACAAAACATAGATTTGCCCGTTCATAACCTCTATGTTTGTATCAAAGGCTCCTTGGCCCTGCAAAACCATCTGCGTCTACGGGACTTTCTCCGCAAGAATGTAAAAGCCAGGACCAGATATAGTCAGCTGAAATACGCATTAGCCGAAAAGTACCTAGCCGATATTGACCGGTATTGCGAAGCAAAAAGTGATTTTATTGTGGAGATACTACGCCAATGCGGCATGACGCAACATGAGTTGTCAGCTATTCGCGATGCCAATAAACTATAAAGGTGAAATAAGCCATCCGAATAACCTGCTACGTCACAGCCAGCAGGCGTAGCCCGTAGGGCGGATGGCAACATCCGCCAATGCAGAACACGTTATGTAAATCTCGCATGTAACCACCCGACATCGCATTTCCACAAGCCCCCGGCACCCAGGCTGTGTCATGATTACGACTGTAAGTGTCAGCCGTTCATTCTGAATGTGCACCCTCAAACCACCTTGGATGCCTTGGGCCTGCCGGCGTTGGGGCAGGGTTGGTGCGCCGGCCTACGATTCCCGAAGCATGTTCAAGTTGTTGGTGTATGGCTATTCGTACGGGCGGCGTAGCAGTCGCAAGCTCGAGCGTGGGCACCATTATAATCTGAGTTTTATCTGGCTTGCCGGCGGGCTCAAGCCCGACCACGAAACGATCGTGGGCAAGATGGAGGTGGTAGGGGATATCAGTTGGCGATTCAGCGGATCTGGTTGGAGGGGTCGATGAGGGTGAGGGACTTGGCGTAAGCCTGGTAGGCGGGTGCGGTAGCGGGGCAGAGGGTCAGCAGGCAGGGTGCGAAAGCAGCGAAGATGGTGGGCCATATGTGGGGCCTTGTGAGCGTGTTTTTGGCGGGCATGCGATTTCGGACATGATTGCGATGGGCCATGACGGGGGGCTCCCGGTAATGAAAGTCAAGGGCGTGTGGAGGCGTTTCTTTTATGTGGCACATGTATGCGGTATACAGTAGGATATCGTAGTGGGGCTTGCAAGAGGGTGTTAGGTAGGTGATGGGGCGAGTCGGAGTTGTGCAAGACGGCATGGGGCCCAAAGGAGTGCTTTCAGTGGATCGTCGGGAGTTTATGAAGCGGGCGGGCGGGGCGTTGGCGGGTATGGGGGCGGCAGCGTATGTGCCTTCGCGGGTGTTGGGGGCGGCGCCGAGTAATCGGATTACGCTGGGGGTGATCGGGATGGGGAATCAGGGTTTTAACGATACGCGGGGGTTTTTGCAGCTGGACGATGTGCAGGTGGTGGCGGTGTGCGACGTGAACCGGGATTTCACGGGGTATCGGGACCGGCAGCAGCGTCGGGGGCGTGAGCCGGGGCGGGAGTTGGTGGATAAGCATTATGCGTCTAAGCAGTCGTCAGGGACGTATCAGGGGACGGCGGCGTATGCGGATTTTCGGGAGATGCTGGAGCGGGAGGATATTGATGCGGTGCTGATTGTGACGCCGGACCACTGGCACGGGGTGATGACGGTGATGGCGGCGGACGCGGGCAAGCATATTTATTGCGAGAAGCCTTTGTCGCTGACGGTGGCGGATGGTCGGGCGATGGTGGAAGCGGTGCGGCGTAACGGGGTGGTCATGCAGACGGGCAGTCATGAGCGGTCGAACGGGCGGGCGCGTTTTGTGTGCGAGTTGGCGCGGAACGGGTATTTGGGTGAGGTTAAGCGGGTGCGGACGGACGTGGGGACGATGAACGCGTATCTGGAGAAGAGTGCGCCGAAGGGGGCGTGGCAGCCTAGTCCGTTGCCGGCGGGTTTTGATTATGACGGCTGGCTGGGGCCTGCGCCGTGGGAGCCTTATCATAGGGATCGCTGTTTTTACAGTTTTCGTTTTATTCTGGAGTACAGCGGGGGGCAAACGACGAACTACGGGGCGCACTCGAACGATCTGGCGCAGTGGGGGCTGGGGATGGACGACAGCGGGCCGGTGGTGGTGGAGGACAGGGGCGGGCAGTTTCCGCGGGACGGGTTGTTTGACGCGCCATCGCACATTCATTTTGGAGCGTGGTATGCCAACGGGGTGGAGCTGGTGTGCAAGACGTCGCGGCGGCGGGGCGTGGGGGTGCGGTTTGAGGGCACAGAGGGCTCGGCGTATTGGGGGTATGGCATGTTTGGGGCCCAGCCGAGGTCGCTGTTGAACGTGAAGCTGCGTTCGAGCGATGTGCATCTTTATCGCAGTGGCAATCACTATCGCAACTTTATCGATTGCATCAAGACGGGGCGGGAGGTGGCAGCGCCGGCGGAGGTAGGCCATCGCAGTGCGACGGTGTGTCACCTGGGCAATATTGCGATGCAGTTGCAGCGTCGGCTGGAGTGGGACCCGGTAGCGGAGCGTTTTGTGGGGGACGAGCAGGCGAATCGGCTTTTGGCGAGGCCTAAGCGTGCTCCGTGGCGTGTGTGAAGGGTAGTTGAAGGTTTAAGGTTGAATTGTTGAAGGATCGGGGAGATGCAGGGGGCAGGTATTGTGCGGGGCTGGCAGTTGACCGGGAGGGACGGGGGATATATAAATGCAACGTGAGGTGTCGGTTGCGGTGTAGGCAGCGGTGGGGGGCGGCGTCTGGGCGAGTCAGGTGAACGGCCAGGGGGAGTAACGGGATGTGCCATGGCGGATATCAAGGTAGATGTAGCGATAGTGGGCGCGGGGCCGGCGGGATTGGGTGCGGCGTTGTATACGGCGCGGGACCGGTACGAGACGGTGGTGCTGGACAAGTTTGTGCCGGGCGGGCAGATCAATTTGACGGATCGCATCGAGAATTACCCGGCGATTGCGCAGATATCGGGTCCGGACATGGTGGCGGCGATGCAGCAGCAGGTCGAGACGTTCGGGGGGCAGATCAAGATTAATACGGAGGTGACGTCGCTCACACGGAGGCAAGACGGGCTGCTGGCGTTAGAGACGGACGATGCGGACACGTACCTGGCGAAGGTGGTGATTTTGTCGCCAGGCAGCGACTATCGCAAGCTGGCCGTGCCCGGCGAAGAGAAGTTTCGCCAGGCCGGTGCGGGCGTGAGTTATTGCGGCACCTGCGACGCGCCGTTTTTCAAGGACAAGGAGGTGCTGGCGATTGGCGGGGGCAACGTGGCGGTGGAGGATGCGCTGCATCTGGCCAAGTACTGCAAAAAGGTGACGCTGATTCATCGGCGGGACGAGTTTCGGGCAACCCAGGTGCTGGTGGAGGAATTGCTCGAGGCGGCCAGGGGGGATGTCATCGATATTCGCTATGACACGGTGTGCACCTCGATCAACGGG
>CAYNXW010000267.1:0-4174 GCA_964401265.1 uncultured Pirellulales bacterium
GCGAGGCATCTACCCGCCGGTAGCAGGCTTGCCGTCACTGTCCCGCCTCATGAAAGACGGCATCGGCGAGGGCATGACACGCGAAGACCACCCCCACCTGGCCAGCCAGTTGTTCGCCGCCTACAGCTATGTCAAGGATGTCCGCAACCTCGCATCCGTCATTGGTGAGGAAGAACTGACCCCCCTCGATCGCCACTACCTGGATTTTGGCAGAGAGTTCGAGCAACGATTTGTCTCCCAACGCAAGGATGAAGACCGCACCATCGAAGAAACACTCGACCTCGGCTGGTCCGTGCTGCACGAATTACCCGCCGAAGAGCTCCACCGCGTCACCGACGAGGAAATCGACAAATACTATGGAAGCTAAGTGCTGGAACCACTCATGACCGTACTGAACTACGCACCCACCAAGACAAACCTGATGCGACTGAAGAACGACCTCAAGTTCGCACAGCAGGGTTTCGAGCTGCTCGACCAGAAACGCAACATCCTCATTATCGAGCTGCTCGCCCTCATCGACCAGACAGCGGACTATCAGTCACGCGTCGAAGCCGCCATGGCCCAGGCGTACCAATCCCTCGAACAAGCCGTCTTCGACATGGGCCAACTCAAGGTCCATACCCTCGCCGGCTCGGTCAATATGTCAACGGATATCACCGTAAGCACCCGCCGCGTCATGGGGATCACACTGCCTGTCATTGAGACCCGCTTCACCGAGCATCCGCCTTACTACAGCCCGATGGGAACAAGCTTCCACGTCGACAGTGCGGTGTAACACTTCAAGGAAGCACTGCAATTACTCGCCAGACTCTCCGAACTTAAAATCTCCGTGTTACGCCTGGCCAATGAGGTAAAAAAGACCATCCGCAAGGTCAACGCACTGGAAAAAATTGCTATCCCCTCCTTGAAAGAAACCGTCCATTATATCAACAGTCGTCTCGAAGAAAGTGAACGTGATATGTTTGTGCTGATGAAACTGGTTAAAGGAAATCTGGAAAAGAAGGCGATGGCGACTAAGGGAGACCAATCATGAGTGACCTTGTCAAACGAATCATGGTATATGTTGACGGCACAGAGCAATCGGTCACGGCTGCCCAATATGCGATATGCCTTGCCTCGTTTTCCCATGCCCAACTGATCGCTCATTACGTGGTCAACACCAAGGCGATGGACGACCTTCTCAAGGCGCATATCTTCCTCCAGGACGAACAGACCGAATACGAACACGACATGGAGGCCGACGCCGAACGATACTTGAATTATATCGCCGAGCTCGCCATCAAAAAAGGCGTCAGCGTCACCAAAAAACGCAGCAAAGGCAGCGTCCAACGCGAGATCGTCGACGCGGTCAAAGACATGCAAGTCGATCTGCTCGTCATCGGTGAATTGTCCCGTATTCGCAGCCGGCGAGATGAGTTCTACGACGAAACCGATCGCGCCATGCGCTCGGCACCGTGCTCGGTACTGATTGTCAAGGACGAAGAGAGGGTATGGAATTTGTATGAATCCTTGGTATAATAAAGGATTGGCCGACGCTGTATATGCACATAAACGCAGCTGGAGAAGCAAGTTATGACAATGATGAATCTGATCAAAGAAGAGATTGTCAAGGTCCCTTTGGTATCTGACGATAAGCTGAATGTCCTTCGGGAACTGGTGCAGATCTTGAAGGACGCCGGGCAAATTGAAGACGTCAACGGGGTACTCAGTGCTGTTCAGGAACGCGAAGCCAAGGGCAGTACCGGACTCGAAGATGGCATCGCCGTCCCTCACGCCAAAACCCCTGCCGTCGGCGGGCTGAAACTGGCCATCGGCGTCGCACCGCAAGGTATCGACTTTGACTCCTTGGACCACAAGCCCGCCAATCTATTTTTCCTACTGCTTGCGTCGCCCGACTCTGCAGGCCCTCATGTCGCCGCCCTGGCCGAAATTGCCAAGCTGTCGCAGTCAAAATCCTTCTGCAGGGCCATGGCCCACGCCGAAACCGCCGCCGAGGTCGTCGAGTTAATGACCGGCGAATAACTCCCCCACACACCACAAGGAGCCCACCATGAGCATTGAACTGCGCAACGACTGCAAGTACGCCCTGCTCGTCCCCACCAGTATGGGCGTACGATTCACCCCCGAGGCCGGCCAGCCCTTCCACTGCTCCAGCCGATTCATACTCCAGGCCACCAGCGCCGAGACAAACGTTGCCAGCGTACCGGCCTACCTCGGCTTGCCCGTCAAGGTCCTCACCACCCTTGTCAAGGACTCACCTATCGGCCGATTCATCAAAGACAACCTCGCCAGCCGTCACATCGACGTTGAAGCACCCGAAGTCGAACAGGGCGGACCTTGGGGCTTCCGTCACCAGTTCAACCTGGCGGACAGCGGCTGCGGCTCTCGTGGGCCCCGCGTCTGGAACGATCGTGCCGGCGAAGTCGGCCGCACCCTCAACGTCAAGGACTTCGACCTCGAACGAATCTTCGGCCACCAAGGCGTCCAAGTCGTACACCTCTCAGGCCTCGTCGGCGCCCTCTCGCCCGATACCAGCACATTCTGCCTCGAAATCGCCCGGGCCGCCAAAAAGCACGGCACCAAAATCAGCTTCGATCTCAACCACCGCGCCTCCTTCTGGAAAGGCCGCGAGCAGGAACTCCGCGACATCTTCACCGAAATCGCACAAGCCGCCGACGTGCTCATTGGCAACGAAGAAGACTTCCAGCTCTGCCTCGGCCTCAAGGGCCCCGAAGCAGGCGGCAAAGACCTCGCCGCAAAAATCGACGGCTTTAAAGAAATGATCAACCGCGCCAAGAAGCAGTTTCCCAACGCCAGCGTCTTCGCCACCACCCTCCGACAGGTAGTCTCCGCCAACCACCACCTTTGGGGCGCCATCATGGCCGCCGGGAACGACTTCCATGTCGTCGAGCCGCGTGACATCACTGTCCTCGACCGTATCGGCGGCGGCGACGGGTTTGTGGGCGGCATGCTCTACGGCCTGCTCAAGGGCTGGCAGCCCGAAAAGTGGGTCCAGTTCGGCTGGGCCACCGGCGCCCTGGCCACCACAATGCTCACCGACTATGGCCAACCCGCCGACGAAGACCAGGTATGGTCCATCTGGGCCGGCAACGCCCGCGTCAAGAGGTAGGCGCCGTTGCCAGGCGACTCTATTGCTTTGACCGAGAACTTGCCCGTAAGGGCCACAACTCAAAGGAGATGGCTCACCCATGCCAAGTCGATGTTTTCCGATTCCCAGAGACCTCTTCTGTGCAATAATCGCCATCCTTGCCGTCCTCGCAATGCCCCCCGCGCCGACTCTCCAGCACGCCCTTGCCCGCACCACCTCAAACATTGGATCCGACACCAACCAACAGGCAGCCGGAGACCTCCAGTGTGCCACGCACGACGCCCCCGCCACCCAGCTCTCCGAACAGTCCTCCCGCCTGCCCCACGACACCTGGCGAGTGGCCCTGGACCCGCACGATAATGGCATCAAGGCTCAGTGGTTCACCCGCGACCTGCCCGGCAAAAACACCATTACCCTGCCCGGCACCACCGACCAGGCCCGCATCGGCTGGCCACTCGACAAAACAACCATGACCTACCCTGTCGATTTCCCCAAGAGTGCCTGGCCTCCTCCACACCCTGCGCCCGCCCGTGTCGATGAGCATGGCCACCTCGTACGCCCCCACACCTACATCGGAAAGGCCTGGTACCAGCACACCATCGACATCGCCCCCGAATGGAGCAACAAACACATCCAGCTACGCCTCGAACGCGTCTGTTGGCAATCCACCGTCTACCTCGACGACCGCCTCGTCGGCAGCAACGACTCCCTGGTTGCCGAGCACCGTTACGACCTCGGCGTCCTCCCTGCCGGCCCCCATCGCCTCACCATATGCGTCGACAACAGCCTCATTCACAATATCGGTATCCTCAGCCACGCCTACGGACCCGAAACCCAGTCACGTTGGAACGGCATCGTCGGCAACCTCGAACTTATCGCCACCCCCCCCCACTTCGTACGATCCCTGCGCGTCTTCCCCGCCCCGGATCGCCGAAGCGTCCGGCTGGTGTGTGTTCGATGATTGTCCTTCCGCGGTCGGTCAGGTCGCCGGTTTTTTCCTCGGTCAGGAGGAATCGATTTTGCTCTGTCAGGTAGAATCCCGGCGCGATGGCGTTGACGCGGATT
>CAYNXW010000268.1:0-4154 GCA_964401265.1 uncultured Pirellulales bacterium
GTTTTTCGAAAGTCTTTCAGTAGAAATCCCTAAGCCTTTTTATTACAAACATTTATGGCGCAAGGGCATTTTCAGGCTTCACTGGAGGCCACAAGAGCAATCCTGTGGGCGAAGGTGGGGTGGAGGCGAATGCCTGCATGAAGGTTTTTTTGTGGTCCACTGGATGCCCGCCCCCCCCCGCTTTCGCGGTGGCAGGCTCTTCGCGGGCATGACAATTAGGAGCGGGTGGGGACAGGGCAGAACCCCCCAATTTTGCATCGGGGGCTGGATTAATGGCGTCCGCGGTCGGCCCGCTCTTGCCAGTCAAATCGTCGGGCAAGGGCTGGCCGGCCTACAGAACTGAGACCCGCCAGGATTTGGGCTTGCACACCCCAGACGGCTGGGGCAGGGGCTTGATTTGACGAGTGGGGACACTATCATTATATCGTAGTGCTAAACGGGCCCTCTGACGGAGAGCCCTTGCCAACAAAGCGGAAGCAGGTGACATGTTTTGGGATTTCAGGAACGTCCATATTATCGCGAGAACCAACCTCAGCGTGGCGGCGGGATGCCCCACTTCAATTTGCCGCCGCTGACACCGGTGGTCAAATGGCTGTTGATTATCAACGTAGGTGCCTTCGTTCTTCAGATCATCGGGCGGCGCGGCGACACGTTTTTTGTTGAGGGCTGGGGCGCCCTGTTGACCGAGACGCCGTTTCAGGTATGGCGGCTCGTCACGTTTCAGTTTCTTCACGACAGTCCGGGTCATCTGTTCTTTAACATGTTGGGGCTGTACTTTTTAGGCACGGCCATGGAACGGCACTGGGGCCCCAAGCATTTTCTTCGCTTTTACCTTACCTGTGGTGTGGTAGGCGGCGTGGTATTCTTGGTCTTCAGCCGATTGGCTCCGTCATTGGGCGGGCTTCTTATCGGGGCGTCGGGCGGGGTGCTGGGGCTGCTGGTGGTGGTGGCGATTCTTTTTCCGCACTGGGTGGTTTTTGTGCTTCTGTTTCCGGTGCCGATTCGTTGGGCGGCGGCGGGTTTTACGGTGCTGTATCTGCTGAACGTGATGTCGGGCGGGTGGAACGCGGGTGGCGATCTGTGTCATCTGGGCGGTATGGCGACGGGGTTTGTGTGGGTAGCGGGCAGGCCCTATTTTGATGCGTTTCTGAGGCGACACCGCCAGTCATCGGCCCAGCGGCAGTTTCAGCACAATCGGCAACTGCAGTATGAGGTGGATCGTATACTGGCCAAGGTGCACGACCACGGCATCCAGAGCCTGACCCGCCGCGAGAAAAAGACGCTGCAGGAGGCGACCGACCGGGAGCGGGGTTCGCGTGTGTGAGCGGTGGGGGGTGGTCTTTCGGTTGTAAGTGGCTGTTTATGCCTGCTGGTTAGCCCTTAGGCTTTTCTTGCACGCTAAAGCGTGAACTCTTACTTTGGTTTTTGCCTGGGTCGTCTGGGTGATGGCTTGGTCTGCACCTTGACCGGGGCGGGGGTCTTTGCTAAGCTGGCCCGCGATTGTGCAGCACCCGTGACGGGTGGCCGCTTGGGTCAGGGTTCGACCGTGCCTGGGCAGGCTAGGTGGCTCGGCGTCGTATGCCGGCTGTGAGTATCATCCCGAACCATTCGTGAGAGGAATGGCCGTGAAGTCCCGACCAGACCAGCCGGTAACAAGGCGTGCACCGCAGAGCGAGGCCCGCTATCAGCAGTGTTTCAATCCCGACTGCCAGGCCGTCTACGGCGTCGACGAGGCGATGTTTGCCTGTCCCGCCTGCGGCGATCTGTTGGACGTGCGGTATGAGTGGGACCGTCTGGAGGTGCCCCCGTCGCTGGCGTGGTTCGAGCAGCGTTGGGCGCGTCGCGATTGTCCGTTGGATTTTTCGGGTGTGTGGCGTTTTCGCGAGCTGTTGCCGTTTTGCGAGGACGAGCACCGGATCACCGTTGGCGAGGGCCAGACCATTCTGCAGCAGAACGACGGTGTGGGGGGCTATGTGGGCAGTGAGGGCGGGCGTGTGTATCTGCAGTACGAGGGGCTCAATCCGTCGGGGTCGTTCAAGGACAATGGTATGACGGGGGCGTTCAGTCATGCGAAGCTGGTGGGTGCTCGGCATGCTGCTTGTGCGTCGACGGGCAACACGTCGGCTTCGGTGGCGTTGTATGCGCATTCCTGCGGTATGAAGTGCACGGTTTTTATTGGTTCGGGACGGATTGCCTATGGCAAGCTGAGCCAGGCGTTGGATTTTGGGGCTCATACGATCCAGATTCAGGGCGATTTTGACGACTGCATGCGTCGTGTACAGCAGGTGTGTCGCGAGCGTGATCTGTACCTGGTCAATTCGCTGAATCCGTTTCGGCTGGAGGGGCAGAAGACGATTATGTATCGGGTGCTGGAGGCGTTGCGTTGGGAGGTTCCCGATTGGATCGTGGTGCCGGGGGGCAATCTGGGTAACAGCAGCGCGTTCGGCAAGGCGTTTGGGGAGTTGAAGGAGTTGGGGCTGATCGACCGTGTGCCGCGTCTGGCGGTGATCAATGCGACGGGGGCGAACACGCTTTTTGATTTGTATGAGAACCAGTCGATTCGTTACAAGGACGGTCGGGTGGACGAGGCGGCCATTGACGGGTATTACGCCAAGCTGAACGCGGAGGGTTTTCGGCCTAACACGGTGGCGACGGCGATTGAAATCAGTCGGCCGGTGAATTTGAAGAAGTGTTTACGAGCGTTGTCGATCTGTAATGGTGTTGTTCGGGAGGTGTCGGACGAGGATATTTTACACGCCAAGGCGGCGGTGGGTCGGTATGGGCTGGGGTGTGAGCCGGCGTCGGGAGCGTCGGTGGCGGGGCTCAAGCTGCTTCGGCAGCAGGGTGTCATTGGGGCGGACGAGCGGGTGGTGTGCATTCTGACGGGGCATCAGCTGAAGGATCCCAATGTGACGGTGCGGTATCACAGCGAGATGGAGGCGGAGCTGTCGAATCGGCCGGTGGAGGTTCCTAACGAGATGTCAGCGATTATAGAAGCGTTGGAGGCGTAGTTATGAGCGAGCAATCAGAACGGCTTCGACTCGTTGTCGCGGGAGCGGCCGGTCGTATGGGTCGTCGTATCGTTGCGTTGGCCCAGGAGTCGGGTCGGTTTGAGCTGGTGGGAGCGTTGGAGGCCCAGGGGCATGCTCAGTTGGGCGGCGACATCGGTGAGATTGCGGGGATCGGGCCGGTGGGAGTGGCGTTGAGCACGACCTGCGCGGACGGGGCGGAGGTGATGATCGATTTTTCACCGCCGGCAGGTGCGGTGGAGCATGCCGCGTATTGTGCGCGTAGCCGTACGCCGCTGGTGGTGGGCACGACGGGGCTCAGTGAGGAGCAGGTGGCCAGGTTGCAGGAAGCGTCGCATGAGAGTGCGGTTTTGTTGGCGCCCAATATGAGTGTGGGCATCAATCTGTTGTTGCGTGTGGTGGGTGATGTGGCGCGGCGGCTGGGGGAGGATTATGATGTGGAGATTGTGGAGTCTCATCATCGCTTCAAGCGGGACGCGCCCAGTGGGACGGCGCTGGCGTTGGGCAAGCAGATTGCCGAGGCTCGGGAGTACGCCTGGCCCGATTGTCTGACGCATGGTCGGGCGGGGGTGGAGACGACTCGTCAAGAGCAGACGATCGGCATGCATGCTGTTCGTGCGGGTGATATCATTGGGGAGCATCGGGTGCTATTGAGCGCGCTGGGCGAGACGATTGAGTTGCGTCACAGTGCGCACAGTCGCGACACGTTTGTGCGCGGCGCGTTGCGGGCGGCTGAGTTTATCGCGGACCAGGCACCCGGCTGGTACAGCATGGCGGACGTGTTGGGTTTGTAGATCGCTTCGGGTAGTGTCAAGGTACCTAGCATTGCCGGGACTATGCGTCAGGCCTTAAGTAGTATTGCGTCGCTCACTCTGCCTTCGATGGGTCAAGTCTGCCCAAGCCTGCACCAGAAGATGCAGCCGTTCAATCACCTCATAGCCAAAAAGAACTTCATCGATATAGCCCATGTGCATTGCGTCAATTATCCGGCAGAGATAAGATCGGCCACATTGCCACCAAGTGTAGTAGCCGTCGATAATCATATAATGCAAGACCTTGATGCCTTCGTGTTCGTGCAATTCGGCAAGCTCCATGCCGTCGAGCAGTGTTTCGTATACGCCATCG
>CAYNXW010000269.1:0-4150 GCA_964401265.1 uncultured Pirellulales bacterium
GACCCCCTCGACCTGCTCCTCACCGCCGCCGTCATCGTCTGGCTCGCCGCGGAAGCCGTCTTCGTCAACCGACTCGCAGGCCTGCCCGTGCCCCTCTGGAAGCCCCCAGAGCACCCTGAAACCGACCCGATACTCAAACAGTGCCAACCCCACGACAAATCTAAGGTGACAGCCGACGATCCTGTGTTATAATCGCATGCCAGTGGAAAAGCCTCGCGGGGTCAGGCTGTCCGTTACGCCTGAACCGGGGCACATCTAAAACAAATGGCTCGGCCACCTGTTGTCACCAACCTGGCTGCAAAACGTCGCTCAAAAAAGGAGAACCTATGAAGACTCGTCCCATGCTCGCGACCCTGGCCCTCCTCATCCTGGCCGGCACACCCCTCTATGCCGCCAACACCGACCTGCTCAACCTTCTGCCCACCAACGCCGAGGCCGTCCTCGTCACCGAGCCCCTCGACCTGCTCGGTAAGCACTTCGACGCCTTCGGCCGTGCCGCCCGTCTGCCCGTCATGCCCCCTGACCAGACCTTCAGCTTCGAACAGCACATCGCCCGAATGACCGGCGCCCAGGTCAGCATCGACGGCTCACGAGGCATGGCCATGGCGGTTACCTCCCTCATGGCTGCCTCCCAGACCTTCGTCGTCTTCGTGCCCGTCGCCGACGCCCAGGCCTTCGTCAAAGCCGCCGACGCCAGACAACTCGCACAAACCAATAACCTCTACAGAATGCCCGACGGCCAAACCTATCTCTTACCCCTCAAAAAATATGTCGCCCTGGCCCCCGACAGCAATGCCCTCATCACCTACCAGAAGGCCTCCCACGGCCTCAAACTCAACGCCCCCAATGCCGACCTCCTCAACAAAAACCAGGCCGCCGCGGTCGTTAAATTGCACGCGGTCGCCCCTCTCGCCAGTGCCATGATCATAATGCAGGCCCAGCAGCAACTGCAGAATCCCCAAGCAGGCAACTCTGCCGCCGTGGCCAACCTTATGCAATTGGCCGCCCAACGCATCAACGACCTCGACACCCTCGCCTTGGGCCTACGCTTCGACGACAGCGGCGCCTATCTCCAGAAAATGGTCCAGGCCAAGAAAGGCTCCACACTGGCCTCCTACCTCGCTGCCTCGCCACCCACCACCATCGAACCCCTCAACAACCTGCCCGCCGGTGCCCTCATCGCCGCCACCGTCACCTCCCTCGACAAAAAGACACTTGTCGAGCCCCTGCTGCCCCTCCTCGATGCTTTCGCCTCGACCGACGCCCAGACCGTCGATGCCCTCAAAAAAGACCTGCCTCCCTTTGCCCAAGCCCTGCTCGCTGGACCCATCGCCGGCGGCACCTACCTGACCAGCAACACCGACCAGCAAGCCAATGTCCGGCTGGGACACCTGGCCCAACCCGACAAAGTCCTCTCCCTGACAGCAAAGATGATGCCCCTGCTAAGCAAACTCGTGCACCAGGCCGGTTCGCCGGTGCCTTTCACTTATAAGCCAAACGCCGGAAAAATTGGCGACACCACATACCATGCCCTTACCATGAACCTGCCCCAATCCCCCATGGCCCACCTGGCCGGCAATGACAACGCCGCTCAGCCCGTCACTCGCTACATCGCCGCCATCGGCCAGAACAAGCTCGTCGGCGCCGACTCACAAAAGGCCTTCAACCAAGCCATTCAACTCGCTCAAAAAAATACCCCCACCACCCTGGGCCAAGACCCCGCCATCCTGCAGGCTGGCAAAAAAGTCCCCCCACAGGCCAACTTTTTCCTCTTCCTCAACACCGCCACCATCGGACAGGCCTTGGCCAATGGAATGCAAAGCCCCCACCGCCAGGCCGACCCCTTCACGCAGAGCATTGTCAATGCCTTTGCCAGGCTGCGTGGCATTTGTGCCGCCAGCGCCTCCCTCAATCAGGGACGCCTCGAAGCCCACGCCTTCATTCCTGCACAACTCGTCCGCACCGGCATTGCGGCCTTCATGCAACTGCAGATGACCCTCATGCAGCAACAAATGCAACCTCAACCCGAAGCCCAGCCGTGACCGTCCTGGCGCAGTAAACGCAACCCCGTGAAAAACGCGGGCTGACATACAAAAACGCGTGGGCCGACCCATCAGGGCCAGTCCACGCGTTGCTCTTTGCCACTCATCCTTCACGCCCAAGCCACACTCTCCAACGCGGCAATCTCAATCCTGCGGTCACCTTCTCCGGTCGCTACGCAGCGTCCAGCGTGTTGCTCGCCTTGAACGCTACTTCGCCGGCTCCAGCACGACCTTACGCAGATTGACCGCCTGCCACTTGCCCGCCACGGGCTTGACCGCCAGCGTCACCTTGCCCGCCTGTTCGATTGTGACCTGGCCCAAGGCCTTGTTCTCAAACTTGTCGTACGCGCCCGTCGGCTCCATCGCCACGGTTAGCTTCTCATCCCCCACAAGCACCTCGAACGTGCTCGCCGACGGTCCAGCCAACTCTGCTGTCACCTCAAAAAGCCCCGGATTGTCTACTAAAAACGTCCACTCCACCCACGCTTGCTCGTCCACCCAGTAGCCGATATTCTCCATGCCCCCTTTGGTCTCTATTGTCAATTGATGGTGGTGGCTGTGCAAATCCGCCGTCACCGCCTTGAGCGTCAGCGATCCCGACGCCTCCTGTCGCTGCAGCACCTTCTCCACATCCAGCGGGCCCTTGACGTCCGCCACCAGCACCGTGTCAATCTCATCCACCGCTTTCTTCGGCACCTGCAACACCACCCCCGCCTTGACCCGCTCGGTCCGCAACTTCTTGCCGTTGGCCAATACATACGCCTTGGCTACCTCGTTCTTCAAACCCGGCAACAGCAACTGCCCGTCCCCAGGCCAGTCAAACACATGCACATAAAGCCGCGCCCCATCCGCACGCACCTTCTTCGTTACACGCCCCCACGTCACCTTCGAAAACGGATTCGCACTCGTCCCGTAAATCGACTCGCTGTTCACCTTCATCCACTTGCCGATCGCCTTGAGCCGCTCGATACTCGCCGCCGGTATCTCACCCTCCGACGTCGGCCCCACGTTCAACAGATAATTGCCGCCCTTGCTGGCAATGTCCACCAGGTTCTGCAGCAGCATCTCTGTCGACTTCCAGTTGTCATCATAACTCTTGAATCCCCACGTGTCGTTTATCGTCATGCACGTTTCCCAGTCGCCCGGCAGCCCCGTCGCCGGAATGTGCTGCTCCGGTGTCCTTAAATCCCCCGGATACCCCCCGCCCAACCGGTTGTTCGTGATGATCCCAGGCCGCAACCGAACCAGAGGCTGCAACATGTCCGCCCGCTCCTTCGTCATGTTCGTCGGCGTATCCCACCACAGCACCGCCAGATCCTCGTACTTCGCCAGAATCTCCGCCACCTGGGGCATGGCGATCTCCTGGATGTACTTGTCCATGTCGCCCTTTTGCGCCTCGTCCCACGCACCGTCCTGCTTGGCCCCGCCCACGTGGCACCAGTCCTGCGCCTGCGAATAATAAAATCCCAGCTTCACCCCATGACGCTTGCACGCCGCCGCTAGCGGCTTCAACAAATCCTTTCCGTAAGGCGTCGCGTCCACCACGTCCCAGTCCGTCACCTTCGAATCGAACAACGCAAACCCGTCATGGTGCTTCGACGTAATCACGATGTACTTCATCCCCGCCTCTTTCGCCAGACGCACCCACGCGTCCGCGTCATACTTCACCGGATTGAACTCCTTGGCGTACGCCTTATACTCCGCCACCGGAATCTTCGCTCTATGCATGATCCATTCGCCGATCCACCCGATGCGCTTGTCGTTATACGTCCCCGCCGGCACCGAATACACCCCCCAGTGAATGAACATCCCGAACTTCGCCTCACGCCACCACGCCATCCGCGCGTCACGCTCTTCCTTCGTCTCGTTCGCGTAAGGCCACGTCGAATCCCCCGCCGCCGCTCGTGCCGATCCGCCTGCACCCACCGCCATCACCGCCGCCAGCCCCAGCAGCCACACCAACAACCAACGCTTGCCCCACGCCTCTTGCCCTTGACCTTGTCTGTTCATCGCCCTTCTACCTTTCTGCTTTTGGGTTACCGATGCGTCATTCGCTTGCTGACCTGCATTCCACCATACCCAAGCCAAATACAAGCCAAAACCCCAAT
>CAYNXW010000270.1:0-4148 GCA_964401265.1 uncultured Pirellulales bacterium
TCAACGCTCTCTACGACGCCCACAAACAGATAGTCATATCGAGCGACCGTCCGCCCAAGGATATCCCCACACTCGAGGAACGGGTCGTCTCCCGTTTCGAATGGGGGCTCGTGACCGACATCGCGCCGCCCGACCCGTCCGGTGTGTGTACGCGTCCACGCTCATGGGAAAATCATAGTTGATCACGTGCGTCACATGGCTGAAATCCAACCCCCGGCTCGCTACGTCCGTGGCCACCATGAACTGTATATCCAACTTCTTGAACCGATTGAACAGCGACGTACGCCTGTCCTGCTCGAGCCCCCCGTGAATAAGTCCCACCGACTTGAGTTGCTTGCCTAACTGTCCCGCCAGCTTCTCCGCACTGTTGCGACTGTTGCAGAACAAAATCGCCTGCGTGGGTTCCTCCTCCTTCAAATACGCCACCAACGTGTCGAAATGCCGCTGCGGCGAGACCATTTCAAAGCGGTGCTCCAGGTTCTGCGGCGTCACCTGGTTCACGTTCAGCTCTACGGTTACGGGTTCTTTCAAGTACTTACGAGAGAGATCCTTGATCTCCCGTGGCATCGTCGCCGAAAACAGCAACGTCTGATGCTCGTGAATCAGGCAGGAAATGATAAACTCCACGTCATCGATGAAACCCATCTTCATCATCTCGTCCGCTTCGTCCAGTACCAGCGTCCGCACGTCCGCCAGCCTCAGCGGGCTGTTCCGCAGCAGATCGATCAAACGTCCCGGCGTTGCCACCAGAATATGAACCCCGTGCTGCAACTTGGACTTCTGAATCCCCATATCGAACCCCCCGTATACCGCAAACGGCGCCACCCCCGTCCGCTTGGCCACCGCCGCAATCTCCGTTACATACTGCAACGCGAGCTCCCGCGTCGGCACCATGATCAGACCTTGCACCTCTTTGAGCTGCTCGTCCACACACTGCACCAGCGGCACCGCGCAGGCACTCGTCTTGCCCGAGCCCGTCTCCGCCCGCGCAATCAAATCCCGACCTGCCAGTATCGGCTCGAGCGTCTGTTCCTGAACCGGCGTCAGCTCCGTGTAGTCCATCTCCCGAAGGCCCGCCAATATCTCCGGCCTTAAGTCCAAATCCTCAAATTTCATCGTCGCTTCCTAATTAGACGTGCTTGTCCTTGCTGTCGGCGACCAATCACCGAACCGCCCATTATATCCCTTTCCCCCATCATAGCAAGGCTATTGGCTTCGATGCCCTGAACCGGTATAATAAGAGGGCAAAAAAACCAAAAGGCCCTACCAAGCCGGCCCTCACGCACGACCAGCGTGCCGCGACTGCCTATAACATGCGCCTGCGAAAAAGAACATACCAGAACCGGCGTGAACTCAACATCGCCCCCCTTATAGACGTGGTCTTCCTGCTCATAATCTTCTTCATGGTTGTCTCACAGTTTACCCGAGTCGACGTCCAGGCCCTCGCTCTGCCCAGCGCCCACCAAGGCCAGACCCCCTCCGCTGTCCCTCAACGCCTCGTCGTCAACGTCGATCAGACAGGCCAAATCCTTATTCGCTCCCGCGTCTACAGCCTTGGAGCCTTTGAACGACACCTGGCCCACCTGCTTGGCCCCCAACTGCCCGACCAGCCGCCGATCGAGCTCTCTGTCCTCATCCGTGCCGACCGCCGCAGCCCCTGGCGCCACATTCAGCCCATTTTGAGCCGATGTGCCTCCTTGGGCCTCCAACGCGTAAGACTCGCCGTCATCGAACCCGACCTCAACTCCGACAGCTAGGTGACGCTATGTTGTTGACCAGGCAAATCAAAAAAAACAGCCGCCCCGTGCTTCACCTTGCCGCCATGATCGACGTCGTCTTCCTCTTGCTCATCTTCTTCATGTGCACCATGTCCTTTCACGCTCCCGAAAAAAATCTGCCCGCTCAGATGCCCGCCCTCGCCCAGCCTGTCGCCCTCGAAGAGTTTCCCCCCACACGCGTCTGGATTCGCCAAACCCCCCAGGGCCACCTCCTCACCTGCGACGACCAGCCCTGCGGTGACTTCACCGCACTCCACGCCATGCTATCGGCCCGCCGACGCATTGCCGATGTCCCTGTCGTTATAGGCTCCGACCAGGACATCCCCTTCGGCCTGCTCGTCAACGCCCTCGATACCTGCTACGATGTGGGCCTTACCCGCGTCGCCTTCTCCGCCCGTGCCCAGCCCAACTGACCCCCCGCCCCAAAACCCGACCGGCCAATGACCTGCTAAACAACGTGTAAAAAATGACCTTACCACTGACAACAACTACTCCTCTTCTACTGGCCATCCTGCTGACGTCCACGCTTCACGCTCGAATCACAGACACCGAGATTACCATCGACCGTCTTCTTGCCCAGGCCCTTGCCGCCACCGATCTGCCCACCGCTCAGCAGCAGCTCGACCAGGCCCGCGTCGTCCTCCAAAAGGCTCCCGGCGCCCTCGATAGCCTCACCCGCCAATTCCTCCAGACCCACCTCGGGGGGATCGCTGCACGCGTTCTCGCCGCCGATGTCCGCCGCAACCCCGACAACACCCAACGTCGCCGTGACGCCCGACGCCAACTCCGCAACGCCCTGACCGCCTACCAGAACTTCCGCAAAAAGGCCCAGGACGCCGCCGACGAGCTACCCTCACCCTTTGCCCGGGGGCGCCGCTCCGACAAGCCCATCGCCGACGCCCGCCGCCGCGCCCAAGGCTACCTCACACGTACCGAATACGCCCTCGCCTGGACCCGCTACAGCCTTGCCCTGCTCCTGGCCGACCACGAGCCTGACCGCGCAATACTCCTCCGTGCCGCCCTGCGCGAATTCGCCCAGTTCACCGCCCCGGGCTACCGCAACCACCCCATTATCGCTGAATGCTTCATCGGCCACGCCCTGTGTCTGCTCCAGCTCGACCGCGCCGTAGAGGCCCTCCAGTGCCTCGATCGACGCACCATCACCCCGAACAACACCACCCGTGACGTCTTTAAACGTGTTACGCTGGTCCGCCTCCAGGCCGCCCGGCTGATCCCCTCACACCTCAACGCCATCTGGGCCGCACAGCAATACTTTCGCCAGATCCCCCCCAACCAGAGACTGGATCAACGCGATCTTGAATTAGCCCTGCTCTGGGCCCACAGCCTGCACGACCTCGCCGCCGACCCACAGACCCGAGACCTCAAACGTGCTCTCACACGCCAGTTCGACACTGTCGCCGCCCGGCTCTACCCTTACGGCCAGCTCTGGTGCGACCGCCTCGCCGAGATCCTCCTCGACGGGCCCCTCGACTCACCCTTTACCGCCTTGCTGGCCGCCCGAGACGCCTTCACCCGCCGTGACTACTCCCACGCCGCCAGCCTGGCCCGTAAAGGCCGACAAGTCCTCGAGCCCAACGCCCCGCTCCAACTCGCCGCCGACCTCGACTACCTCGCTGCCCTGGCCGCCTGGAACAATGCCCGCTGGCCTGACGCCTTCCATCCCGCCCGCCGCTTCCTCCAGACGCTCCCCGACGACCCACGCACCCCCCAGGTCCTTACCATTGCCCTCCAGGCAGGCCTCAAGACCCTCTCTCCTGCTCCCGCCTCTGACCACACCAGCTCTGTCGCCACCGCCTCCGTCGACCCCAACCTGCCTCCCACGCCCACAGAGTACCTCGCCTTGCTCGACTTCGCCCAGCAACACTTCGCCGATCAGCCACCACTCCGCGACGCTCCCTGGCTGCGCGCCCGTGCCCTCCTTTGCGACCGACAAATCCAGCAGGCCCGCAAAATCCTCCAAAACATTGCCCCGGACAATCCCCTCTACCCTCGCGCCCTCTACGGGCTGGCCCTGGCCGACTATCTCCAAGCCACCGCCTACCCTGATAACGTCAACCGGGATACAAAAACTCCCCAGCCCGACCAGTCGCCTCTCTTCAACAGCTTGGCCCGCCATCTCGATATCTACACCACCCTGCCACCCTCACGCCGCGCCGAACCGGCCGGCCTCGACACCGCCGTCGCCGATCTTGCCCTCGCCGCCGCTCATCGCATGCTCACCATTGCAGAGCCCCTGTCCGACCTGGCCCTTACCATCGTCGCTCAGATAGAGCAGATGATTCCTGACGACCTCTCCCGCCTCTTTTTCGTCCGCCTTCGCGCTTATGCCGCTGCCCGCGACGCCGACCG
>CAYNXW010000271.1:0-4148 GCA_964401265.1 uncultured Pirellulales bacterium
GCTTCCCCATCGTCCTAGGCCTCATCCACGTCGCCCAGGTACCCTCCGTTTGGCCGATGGAGTGTTCGTGTTCGTGGGAATGGTGCCCAACACGACCTTCTTGAAGGATAGCGTGGAGCTGGACGAAAACGGATTCATCGCGTGCGACGGGGCGTTCTTGCGGACCAAGGTGCCCGGTGTGTTCGCGGCGGGCGACTGTCGGGTAGGAGCGCCGATGCAGTTGGCGACGGCAATTGGCGACGGGGTAGCGGCGGCGATGTATTTGAAGTTGTATTTGCGTGATCCGCAGTGGTGGGTGCAGGGCCTGCGGGACGAAACAATAGGCTGGGCATAATCATGGGCCGTATTGCGTATTTTGACTGTTTCAGCGGTGCCGCAGGGGACATGATCGTGGGGGCGTGTCTCGACGCCGGGGCGGCCCCCGAGACGCTGCGGACGGAGCTGGGCAAGTTGAAGCTGGCCGAGGTCTCGCTGGCGATCGAGAAAACGGTGCGAGGAGGGATAACGGCGACGAGTTTTCGACCTGTCATGCAGGGCGCGGCCGATAGCGAACATAAACACGAGCACGCCCATGGGCATGACCACGGGCACGGGGGCAGGCACAATCCCGCGGACACCGCCGGTCATAAGCACCCAGAAGAACACGGACATACCCACACCCACACCCACGAACACGAACACGAACACGAACATACCCACGGGCACGAACACACGCATACGCACCCCCACGACCACGGACACGCCCATGGGCCTGATCGACGCTTGGGAGATATTGCCGCGTTGATCAAGGGCGCGGCCCTGAGTGAGGCGGTGACAGAGCAGTCACTGGCGATCTTTGGGCGCCTGGCCAAGGCGGAGGCGAAGGTGCATGGGATCGGGGTAGACGAGGTGCACTTTCACGAGGTGGGGGCAGCCGATGCCATCTGCGATATTGTGGGAGCGTGCGTGGCGCTGGAGGCGTTGGGGGTCAAGCAGCTGAACTGTTCGGTGCCGGTGGTGGGCTGGGGAACGGTGCATTGTGCGCACGGGGTATTGCCGGTGCCGGCACCAGCGACAGTGGAGCTCTTAAAGGGGGTAGCGGTCGAGACGGGCGAGCAGGCGGGGGAATTCATGACGCCTACAGGTGCGGCAATCTTGACCACACTGGCCCAGTCGTTTGGTCGGATGGAGCCTATGCGAGTGGAGGCGGTGGGCTACGGCGCGGGCCAACGCGAGCTGGCAGGTCGGCCGAACGTGTTGCGCGTGCTGGTGGGCGAAGCAACCAAAGGAAGCCTGGGGGCGGATCAGGTCGTGCTCCTGGAGGCAAATCTGGACGACGCCACCGCAGAGGTGATCGGATACGTAAGTGAACGGCTACTGGAGGCGGGGGCGTTGGATGTGTATACCAGCGCCGTGATGATGAAAAAGAACCGACCGGGAACATTGGTTAGTGTGCTGGCACGGCCGGGCGAGACAGCGGCGTTGGAGCGGGTGTTGTTCCTGGAAAGCACGACGCTGGGCGTGCGGCGACGGGTCTGTGAACGCTCGGTGCTGCAACGGGGGCGAGAGACCGTGGCGACACGTTTCGGGCCTATCGCGGTCAAGGTGGGGTACCTCGAGGACCGAGCGGTAACGGCGTCGCCGGAATTTGAGGATTGCAGGGCGGCGGCGTTGCGCTGTAAAGTAGCATTGAAAGACGTAATCGCGGCGGCGTTGGCTGCTTATCAGAATGTCTGATTGCCATCATCAAGGACACGACAGTGCTTATCCAGCTTATTCCTATCCTCGCACAAGCCGCTCAGCAGGGCGAGCAAAACAGTTTCCTTCGAGAGGACCTGCTCAAACCCTTCTTGCTGGTGGGAGGCATTTTGGTGGTGGGGTTGTTCTTGATGGTGCGGACCCAACGTCGCGCTCAGCGCAGCCGGGCCCGGGGAAGACTATCGGCACAGGAGCGCGTCGAGCAGATGCGCGGAGCGTCAGACGTGTACCGCCAGGTCAACGAGCTGATGGCGGCGCTGGCGGATCTGTCCCGTCAAATCAACGGACAGATAGACACGCGGATGGCAAAACTGGAGATACTGTTGCGGCAGGCGGACGAACGCCTGGGACGTCTCGAGGCCCTGAACGGCGGGCACGACCAAAGAGAACAGCAGCCCCGGGGGCAGGGCCAGGCAAGTCTGGAACAGATAGCGCAGACGTTTCACCAGAGCCAGACGCGACAGAAAAATGGCGGGGCGATGGCGACACGCGGCACACAGCACGAGCCTGACACCTCGGGCGGCGATTCAGCATTGGCACGGGAGATTCTGGATTTGTCGTCTCAGGGTCTGGCGCCTTTGGACATTGCCCGACGCCTGGAACGGCCGGTGGGCGAGGTCGAGCTGGTGCTCTCGCTGCACAGAAAATAGCCAAAGGGCAGGGGGCGAACAGGTCAGAGACAGCTCCAGAAGTACCAGGGGGGCTCCGTCAGGGATTGGCCGCGGTCTCAGCAGGTGTGAACGTATCGCCGTAGAGGCCAGTGAGTTCTTCCGCAGTACTACGCAGCAGGGTGATGCCTTCGATGCGCTGTTTGAGGACAGTGCCTTTCTGATCGATCCAGGTTTCGGTGATGGGCCCGTCGGCGCCGGTCTGTTCGACCAGATAGAAAACAGGAACGGATACGGTCTTGGCGGGGCTGTTGTCGCCTGAAGGGGTTTCGTCTGTGATGGTCAGGTCGGTCTGCGCCGCAACGCGTAAGGTGCGCCAGCGCAGGGCGTGGTTGCTGTAGGTCTGAAAGAGGAACTCATCGTTGACCCTGAGGTCGCACGCGCGGCCCAGCAGGTAGGCCAGGGCCCAGGGGGTAAAAAGGGCTTCGTCGGTTTTCGCCTGGATGGAGCGGCTTTTTTCGGGATCGTTGGGGTCTTCAAAGTAAGTGACATGAAGCGTGCCCGCCTCGCCAGTGGCGGTTTCGTGGGCGAAGGGGGCTTGGTCCGCACTGGTGCTGATTTGGACCTGAAAATCATGCTTTTTAAGGTCGGAGGCAAGAGAAAATTGCGCCTGGAGATCGAGGCTCACTGACCCATCCAGGCAGGGCAAGGCAGCGCCGGCGAGGCTTCTGGACCAGCCCAGCCCCGTGATGAAACGGGCAGCGTCGGGCCCACCCCTCAGGCAGGTGTGTTCGCTGATACGCAGCGCGGGGGCGGCCTCGCCGGTCAAGAGCGTTTCGCCAAGGCAACGGAAGCCTATATTGCGTCCCTGGGCGGTAATGCGGAAATAGAGCTGGTCCTGCAGGAGCAGCTTCAGGCGGTCGAACGGGGCGTCGGCAAGGGCTTGTTCGGCGCGGCGACGGGCCTGGCGCCAGCGCCGTGGTTGTTCCTTGCGATCGAAGCTGACAAAGGTTCGGGCCACGGCGTCCATGAGGGTGTTGTAGTCGGGGGGGTCGGCGGGGGCACGCGCCGGACAGGCCATGGCAAGCAGGTAGAAGCGATTATCTTCTTTCTGGATGAGCGATTCATGGAGAACGTAGGGATCAGCAGGCAGGTTGGGCTCGTGCAGCGGGGGTTGATAGGCAATGGCAGCACGTACGGCCGGGGCGCTGTTGATCGTGTCACATTCGAGCTGTTGGATGGACGCCTGCTGGGGGAAGTGCGCCCAATAGGCGCGGCGGGCGTCAAGCATGGCCTGAACGTCAGTACGTTGGCGACAAACAAGCAGACACAGACTCAGGGTAAGGTTCTTGGGAGCATTGTGGAAGCGAATGAGTTCTTTGCTTTCGGGAACTCTGACCGCCTGCCAGTTGGCGAGAATGGGAATATCAGGCCCAATGAGCACGTTGTGGGGCTGGCCCGCTGGCAACTCTTCAGAAGAACGCTCCTCCAGAGGGAGCGGGGCGCAGGCGCTTTGTCGGGGAACGATTTGCGAACCCACCGGCGGCCGGATGCTGAAGCCGTGGCGGATATCGACATAGGCAGCATCGAGAATATTGGGGGGCAGCTCGCCTGCGGTGAGTACGGGGCCCGCCAAGGTCATGAGCAGCAAGAGGAGCAGCAGGAGGGAACGACAGGTATTAGAGCAGTTCGCCATTGGGGGCTTCCTGTGAGGTGCCAAGCCAATCCTCCAGGACGGAGGTGGCCTCAGGGAATGTATTGATGATCTCGTCGCGACCACCCTGCACCAGGGCTTTTCTGGCA
>CAYNXW010000272.1:0-4143 GCA_964401265.1 uncultured Pirellulales bacterium
TCGCCACCAGGAGCACCAATCCGGACACCTGAACTGCCGTCTTAATGAGGACGTCCGTAGTTACGGGTTTGCCAGCAGGGTCGACCAAGCGGATGGTGGCAGCAAAACCTTTATCCAGAACAAGGTCGATAGAGTCGATGATGCCGCCGGGTTCGGCGCGTAGGCCCTCGACGAAAGCAAGAGCGTAGCCGTCTGCAGTGGCACGGAGGGCGACACGGCCCCAAGAAACGGGGTGATCAAAGCGGCCTTGGGAGTCAAACGGTACGTCTATGCTCGAACCCAATGAGGGCGATGTGACGTGGGCAGTTAGGTGTAGGCCGGTGGGAAGGGGTGAGTTGTCGGCGGTACGGATTTGGCCTACGAGTCGGATCTTGTTTTCTTCGGCCTGGGGGTTGGTGGGGGCGTTGTCGGCGAAGTCGGTCTGGATGGCCTGGAGCTGGGCGATGTGCTCTTGGGGGGTGAGGAGGCGGGCGGCGAATTGGCCTGAGGTGACGGCGAGGTAGGCGAGGGCAGCGAGCAGGGCCAAGCCGGTGAGGACGAGGGCGAGCAGGGTGGGCCAGGCGATGCGGGCGGGGTAGTGGCGGTCGGGGAAGAGGAGTCGTTTGACGCGTTCGAGGAGGGCGCCTTTGTGGGTAGAGTTAAAGGCGAGGGCGGCAGCGGCGGCGGGTGTGTGGCCTTGGAGGAGGGCGGCGGTTTCGGCGAGGGTTTGGGCGACGCGGATTCGGTCGCCGGTGGCGGTGGCGGCGAGGGCGTCGCAGCAGGCTTCGCGTTCGGTGCGGAGCTGGCGGCTGATCCACCAGAGGGCGGGGTTGAAGAAGAGGAGTGCTTCGAGGAGGTGCTGGCAGAGTGAGATGAGCAGGTCGTGGCGGCGGATGTGGGCGAGTTCGTGGGCGAGGATGACTTCGAGGTAGGCGGGTGAGATGGCGGCGAGCGTGGCGGCGGGCAGGAGGATGGCGGGTCGGAGCATACCTGCGACGGCGGGGACGTGGACGTGGTGGGTGAGGATGACGCGGACGGGGCGGGCGATGGCGAGGGTAGCGGCTAATCGGCGGGTGAGGCGGGTGAGGTCGTGGTCGGCGGGCAGGCTGGGCAGGCGGGTGAGGCGGTGGGCGGCGCCGAGGCGGCAGAGCAGGCGGATGAGGGCGATGGAGGCGCCGGCAAGCCAGACGGCGGCGAGCCAGGCGGTGTAGTTGACGCGGGGAGCGGGGCTGGGCAGGTTGGGTGTTGGGGGTGTGGGGGTAGCGGCTGGTGCAGGGGCCGGCGGGGGTGCGAGGAGCGTGTCTGTTGCGGGGGCGGCGGCGGTGTGGGTGAGTGGGGGTGGGCTCTGGCGAGCGAGAGACCATTCGGTGGCGCCGGCGTAGCAGGCCCATGTGGTCAGAAAGAGGAGCAGGACGGTAGCGAGGCAGGCGACGGCGAGGGCGTAGCGGCGGTGAGGGGCTTGGGCGTCGGTGCGGCGGAGGCAGAGGGCCAGGGCGAGGGCGAGCAGGGGGGCTTGGTAGAGGGTGTGGATGAGGGCCCAGACGAGGTCGTGCCAGGAGGGGCCGGTGAGGAAGGTGAGGAGGGTGGTCATGGTTTGTCTCCGGGTTTTTGGTGGTGTTTGGCGGCGTGGCGGACGAGTTGCTGGATTTGGGAGAGTTCGTCGTCGGAGAGGGCGGTGGCGTCGAGGAGGGATTCGACGGCGGCGGAGGGCGAGCCCTGGAAGACCTTGTGGACGAGGCTGCGTAGGAAGGGGCCCAGGATTTGGTCGCGGCTGAGGCGTGGGGCGTAGACGTGGGCGAGTTTGCGTCGGTCGTTGACCTTTATAAGTCCTTTCTTTTGCATGACTTGCATGGTGGAGAGGACGGAGGTGTAGGCGCGTTGTTTGCCGTCGGGGAGGGCGTCGAGGACCTGGCGGGCAGTGGCGGGGCCCTGGTCCCAGAGGACGGCGAGGATTTGCAGTTCGAGGTCGCTGGGGGTGGGGTTTTTGGGCAACTTGTTGGACATGTCCTGGTCTCCTACTGTTGCTATAGTATATACTATGTTTACAGTAGGTGCAAGTAAGGAATCAAGAATAATGGCTCTGTTCGGAAAGAGTTGGTGAATCGTAGTATGAATCAGCCTCTTGCGAGGCTGGAGTTTATCGTATTGGGTGCTTGTTCAGCTCGTTTGCGTAATGAGGTGGCGGAAAGTGGGGTAGCGGGCGGTTGAGATTGCCGCGTCGGCTTAAGAAAGCCTCCTCGCAATGACAGTGGGGAGCATGGTTGGGGCAAGGGGCGTTATAAGGGACCGCCTACTCACGTAGGGGGCTTGGAGAAGGGCTTGGCGGCGTGACCCGATACATAGCTGCGGGAGCAACGGAAGCTGGTAAGAGTTTGCTGTCTAGTGTGCACAATCGAGAAGCGCACGCTGAAGCGTGAACTCTTACGGCAGAGGGTGGTTGGAAGAATCCCGCGATTTTACATCGGGGGCTGGAGGACGTGGGTACAGGGTGTGCGGGCGGGCTGGCCCTGCAGGACAGAGGTCCTACCATTGACCGGGGGCGAGGCGGGTGGTATATAGACGCTTATGTCTAAACTCATAATAAGCATTAGCGGCGTACGGGGCATTATTGGGGAGACACTGGGGCCGACGGAGGCTCTCAACTTTGGGCTGGCCTACGGGACGTTTCTGCAGGAGAACAACCAGTCGGAGGCAGCGCCCAAGGTGTGTCTGGGCCGGGACAGCAGGCCTTCGGGGCCGATGGTGCTGGCGGCGCTTGACGCGGGCCTGCGGGCGACGGGTTGTCAAACGGTCAACGTGGAGCTGGTCACGACGCCGGGGGTGGCCTTGATGTGCCGTTTTCTCCAATGTCAAGGCGGGGTGGTGGTCACCGCTTCGCATAATCCGGTGGCGTATAATGGCATCAAGTTTTTGCGGCACGATGGGATCGCGTATCCAGCGGAGCAGGTGACGCGGATACACCAGATCTATTACGACCAGGGGTTCACGCAACAGGACGCGCTGCATGTGGGCGCCGGCTCGACGGACAGTCGCACGCATGCGGTGCACGTGGACACGGTATTGCAGCTCGTGGACAAGACGGCTATTCGGGCCAAGCGGTTCAAGGTGGTGCTCGACAGCATCAACGGGGCCGGCTGTGTGGTCAGCGCTCAGTTGTTGGGGGAATTGGGGTGCGAGTTGATCCATGTGAACAATCGGCCGACGGGGATTTTTGCTCATACGCCCGAGCCGACGGCGGAGAACCTGGCTGATCTGGGTCCGGAGGTGAAGAAGCATGGGGCTGTGGTGGGGTTCGCCCAGGACCCGGACGCTGATCGGCTGGCGCTGGTCGACGAGCAGGGTAATTATATCGGTGAGGAGTACACGCTGGCGTTGGCGGCCAAGTACATGTTTGGCAAGAAGAAGGGGGCGGCGGCGGCGAATTTGTCGACGTCGCGTATGATTGACGATTTGGCGGGAGCGTCTGGCTGTTCGGTGATTCGCACGCCGGTGGGCGAGGCGCATGTGGCTAACGCCATGCTGGAAAATGAGTGTGTGATCGGCGGCGAAGGCAACGGTGGGGTGATCGATCTGCGGGTGGTGCCGGTGCGGGACAGTCTGGTGGGGATGGCATTGATCCTGCAATTGCTGGCGGAGTCGCAAAAGCCGCTCTCGGAGTTGGTGGCGGAGATTCCCAGCTATCACATGACCAAGACCAAGTTTGCCTGCCCGGCGGATCAGACGGGGCCGGTATTGGAGGCGGTCAAGGACCACTTTGGGCGAGTCGAGCAGGGGCAGGACGTGCGGATCGATACGCGCGACGGTATCCGCGTCGACGTGGGCAACGCGTGGGTGCAGCTGCGGGCGTCGAACACTGAGCCGATCATGCGGTTGATAGCGGAGTCGCCGAGCGAGGAGCGAACGGCGGCGCTGATAGACGAGGTGCAGGGTCTTATTTCGAACGTTTCGTCCTGAAACGCAGGGTGACAGGAAGAGAAGGTAACCACCGAGTCACCAAGTCACCAAGAAGAAAAGCGGGTAAGAGTTTACACTTTGGTGTGCACAATGCGGAAGAGCACGCTGAAGCGTGAACTCTTACTTTGCAAACAGTCAAATCGCCGGGCAGCGGTTGCCCGGCCTAGTGCGTCTGTGAGTGTGTATGATCGGAGAGGTGCAAGTCCTCTT
>CAYNXW010000273.1:0-4140 GCA_964401265.1 uncultured Pirellulales bacterium
CGGATGGTGCGTTACGACGGGGGCACCCTGGGGCCTTGTGTGATGCCGGACGGGTTGACAATATATTTCAGCGATATGCGGGACGGGCGAGAGACTAATGATATTTATGTAGCGAGACGGGCTGCGAGAGACGAACCGTTTGGCGATATTGAGCTGGTCGGGGTGAGTACGGATCACTTTACGGAGCAATGGGTCCATGTGATGCCGGACGAGAATACGCTATACTATTACAGCAATCGGGGTGACGCAGGGGCCGGCATATGGGTGTCGCATCGGGTCGGGGCGGTAGAGGTCGATATAAAGCCGGGCGCTTGTCCGAACGGTCTGAATTTGGCGAGTCGGGGAGTGCTGCCGGTGGCGGTGCTTGGGAGGGAAGATTTTGATGTAGCGGCGATAGACGCGGCTTCGATTCGCCTGGCAGGAGTGGCGGCGGTGCGAAGCGGCTATGAAGATGTGGCGTCAGCGTCGAATGAGGCGAACGAATGTGAATGTGCCGTGACGGGTGCTGACGGATGGACGGATTTGACACTCAAGTTTCACACGGAGGCCATAGCAGCAGGGCTACTGAGGAGTTCAGGCGTGCTGCTCAAAGGGGGCCAGTATGAATTGGAATTGACGGGGACACTCTTTGATGGTACAGCCATCGGGGGAGCGGGATGTGTGACCTTGGTGGGGAATGTACCCAAATGGGTTGGTGCGAGTCTGTCAGACATCAACGGTGATGGCGTAGTCAATATATTGGATTTGAGCATAATAACCCAATACTGGCTGGAAGAATGGCAGTGACAGGAGTCTGCAGGTTGATGATATTGGGGTATTTGCCTCAAAGAGAGGATGGAATGGTGTAATGAATTCGCGGGACAGAGTGCAATGTGCGTTGAATCACGAGCGGGCGGACCGCTGTCCGGTATTCGCCAGTTTTGTGCCGGAGACGGTGGAGAAGCTGCGTGCGGCGACGGGGAGCGAGGAGCCGGACATTGGTGTTTTTCTGGGCAATGACATGGTGAAGGATTGCGTGGGGCTGGAGTTAAGTTTTTATGGGCAGCCTTATCCGGAATATACGGACGCGTGGGGGATCCGGTGGCGGTACCAGGAGAATGATTTTGGTGTTTATACGGAAATTGCTGAGCATCCGTTGGCGGGGGAGATGTCCAAGTTGGATTCTTTTGTGATTCCTGATCCGCAGAAGGATGGGCAGTATGACAACTTCCGTAGGATGAAGGAATTGTACGGCCAGGACAAGTGGATGGTGGGTTCGTCGCAGATCAGCATTTTTGAGGCGGCGTGGTATCTTCGTGGTTTGGATCAGTTTTTCATGGATATGGCGGCAGAACCGGCGTATGCGGAAGCGTTGATGGACAAGGTGATGCAGTTTCCTCTGGGGGCCAGTGGCAAGTATGTTGACCTGGGGGCGGACATGGTCTGGTTTGGCGATGATGTTTCGATGCAGCGGGGAATGATGATATCGGCGGAGATGTGGCGTAAGTTTCTCAAGCCGCGGTACGCGGTGCTTTTTGCGGAGGTAAAGAGGGCGAATCCGGCGGTTAAGATTGCTTATCACAGTTGCGGCAATTGTGAGGCGATACTTGACGATATGATTGAGATTGGTTTGGACGTATTGAATCCTCTACAGCCTCTGGCGATCGACCCGGTGATGGTGAAGCAGAAGTACGGGAAACGGTTGGCGTTGTTTGGTGGCATGTGTGTTCAACAGACAATGCCTTTTGGCACGTGTGAGCAGATCAAGCAGGAAGTCAATCGCTTGAAGGAGGGGTGTGGCAAGGAGGGGGGGTATATCCTGGCGCCGGCTCATCATATTCAAGCGGATACGCCGGTAGAGCATATCATGGCGTTTTATGAGGCGGCGAAAGGTGACTGATTTTGCCGGAAGGACCTGGGCAAGGCCTTGGTTGTGAAGCTGGAGCGGTCAGGAACGGAAGCTGGTACGAGTTCGCACTTTGGTGTGCACAGGGCAGAAGAGCACGCTGAAGCGTGAACTCTTACAGAAGAGGGCGGTTGGGAGAATCCGCCGGTTTTACACTGGGGGCTGGGGTGCGGAGGAGTCAATGGGATTCGGGGCGGGGCATCGGGGCAGAGGATTCAGGTGCGATTGCGGTGGTCTTGCTGGACTGGGGCCTTGTTTTTTTCGCTGCTTTGGGCTAGGTAGTTATGTCGTGAGGTGTGCTCAAGGCCGACGCGGCAGAGGTGTCTTGGGGGCATACAAGGGGGGGCGTTGTTGTTCTATTGGAATCGAGTGTCGGAGGATGGCGTGTGAATCGACGTGAGAGGCTAATGGCGACGTTGCGGGGTGAGCGGGTGGATCGGCCGGCGGTGTCGTTTTACGAGTTGAACGGTCTGGACGAGGATCCGACGGACGGGGATGCGTACAATATTTTTTCGCACTCGTCATGGGGTCCTTTGCTGGCGTTGACGCGGGAGAAGACGGATCGGATCGTGATGCGTGGGGTGGCGTACACGGCGATCACGCCGGATCCGTTGGTGGGTATTGCGGAGGAGGAGACGTGGACGGAGGGTGATTCGCGTTATACGACGCGGACGCTGCGGCTGGGAGAGCGAACGTTGCGTAGTCGGACGCGTCGGGACCGTGAGGTGAACACGGTTTGGGTGGAGGAGCATTTGTTTAAGGGTGTGGAGGACGTGAAGGGGTTTTTGGAGTTGCCGCATCCGGGGGGTGCTTTGGCGGTGGATACGGCGAGCGTATTGGAGGCGGAGGCAGCGTTGGGTGAGAGTGGGATCGTGATGATTGACACACCGGATCCGTTGTGTCTGGCTGCGGGGTTGTTTTCGATGGCGGATTACACGGTGACGGCGTTGACGGAGGAGGCGTTGTTTCATCGGTTGCTGGACTGGTTTGCGGCGGACGTGCTGCCGAAGACGGCGGCGGTGGCGGCGGCGTTGCCGGGTCGTTTGTGGCGGATATACGGGCCGGAGTATGCGACGCCGCCCTATCTACCGCCACGGTTGTTTGAGGCGTATGTGAACCGGTATGTGGAGCCGATGATCGAGGTGATACACAAGCACGGGGGGCTGGCGCGGATTCACTCACACGGGAATATCCGGCAGGTGCTGGATTATATTGTGGGGATGGGTGCGGACGGGATCGATCCGATCGAGCCGGTGCCGCAGGGGGACGTATCGCTGCGTTACGTGCGGGAGCGTTACGGGCGGGAGCTGGTGTTGTTTGGCAATCTGGAGATAAGCGACATAGAGAACATGCCGACGGAGCAGTTTGCGGAGAAGGTGAAGCAAGCGTTAGAGGAAGGGACGGCGGGCGAGGGGCGCGGGTTTGTGCTGATGCCTTCGGCGTGTCCGTACGGGCGGGAGCTGGGGGCGTTGACGCTGAGGAATTATGAAAAGATGATCGAGATTGTGGAGGGGTGGTAGTCAGGCGTGGATTTTTCAGCCGTGTCTTTTTCATGGGGTCTATTCAGGAAGTCGCGGGACGGGCGATTGCGTGAGAAGGAAAGGGTCTGGCATGTTTGGGAGGGGTGCGTAGAATAGGCGGACCGCGAAGGCATGGTGGCGGGACACTGTTGAGCGGAACGGAAGTTCACGAAAGCCGGGGGAATCGGGAGTCACAGGATGTCTGGAACGTGGCGCGGCAAGCGGGAATGGATGGTGGGAGTGGTGGCCAGTGTGGGATTGGCAGTGTCGTTGCTGGGGCAGGGGGTTGAGCAGGCCAGGACGGATGGCAGAAGCCGGGCGCGGCTGGTGGTGGAGAAGGAATCGGTGACGGTGCAGCGGGGGGAGGCGATGTTGGGGCGGTATCGGTACGAGGGGGTGGCATTTAAGCCTTACCTGGAGAGGTTGTGTACTCCTGGTGGCGTAAATGTGTTGCGCGACGGGCCGACGGATCATAAGCATCATCATGGTTTGATGTATGGGGTGACGGTGGATGGGGTGAATTTTTGGGAGGAGGGGTCGGGTGCGGGCAAGGAGGTGGGGCGGTGGCTTGGTCCGGTGGCGGTACGAGAGCAGGAGGGGTTGGTGGGGGCGGACTTTGGTGTGGGACTCAACTGGATGGGTACGGAGGAGAGGCCGATGCTTCGGGAGTGGCGTCAGGTGGGTGTGTATTCCTGGGGGGAGATGGGGGCGACGCTGGCGGTGTGGCAAAGTCGT
>CAYNXW010000274.1:0-4088 GCA_964401265.1 uncultured Pirellulales bacterium
CAGATCGTGACTGTCGTACGCAATGGCATCGGCAACAGCGGCGATTTGCCCTTCCAGAGGCGCCTGCCCACTGCCATATTCATCGACAGGCTCGGGCACATCGTAGGCAGTATGATGTTTCGCAAGACACTGGCGAGTCTCAAAGGTCAGATTGAGCCCCCGAAACGCCGGATAGGGGTGTTCAAGATACTCGATAACACGCAGCCCATGCCGGTTATGCTCGAAGCCTCCGTGGTCAGCCATAAGCTCATTCAGCACCACCTCCCCCGCGTGCCCGTGGGGAGGATGACCCAAGTCATGAGCCAACGCAACCGTCTCCGCCAGATCTTCGTTAAGCCCGAGTATGCGAGCCAGTGTGCGAGTAATCTGGGCAACTTCCATGGTGTGCGTCAGACGCGTGCGGTAATAGTCGCTTTCCGGTGCAAGAAAAACCTGGGTCTTACCTTCCAGTCGCCGAAACGCCGCACTGTGCACCACCCGATCGCGATCACGCTGAAAACATGTACGCAGCGGGTGCTCCGTTTCCTCGTGTCGACGGCCCCGGCTGTCCCCTGCCGCCTGAGCGTAGCACGCCAACAGCATGCGTTCCCGACCCTGCCATGCGATTCTGTCACGCAAGGGCCCTCTGGTCATGAGCTCCCCTTGCCGTGACGCTCCTCCCACCGGACCACCGCTTCGGGACGCCGAAGGTACAGCGGTTCAAGCGCGTATGGATCGCAGAAGCAGCCTGCCCGGGCCCGACGGTAACCACAGCGGTGCACGTTAGCCGCATGCGGAACAGAATATTCTTCCGAAAGACAAACAATATCCCTCCCCCCCAGCACTTCCGAATGACGCCTCACAGCTTCCCCTAATACATGCAGCGGCCGCGGGCTTGCTGCCAGTAACGCCTCAGGCCGCATACGCACCGCTGCCACGATCGGCTCCATCCCCGGCACCAAGCTGCCACCCTCGTCGGCCGACGCCCCTCGCACGCCCCGTTCACTACCGCCAACCAGTCGATAACAGGCCCCATACACCATGCCCTGCTGCGCATCGATAACGACAGCCACGTGCTCCACCGCTACGCCAAACGCCTCGGCCGCAACAAAGGCATTCAGTGCCAGCACATCGTTGCTCGGCACAGCTACCACACGCAGTCTTGGAAGCGCAAACGCTAACGCCTTTGCCGCGGTCACCGCCAGACGCAACCCCGTAAAACTACCAGGACCCGCCGAAAGATAGAGCTCATCCAAATCATCAGCCGACCGACCGTACCGGCGAAGCAGTTGCTCTATCGCAGGGACCAGTTGACCCGCGTGACGAAGCTGGGCGTTAAATGGCTCCTCAGCCAGCACAGTGGGCCCCTCCCCCAAGGCAACACTGGCCAAAGAAGCAGACGTCTCTATCGCTAAGATGGTCGGCTCGTTTTCCATATCAACCCGATGATAGCGGCAGACGACCTTGCCGACAACACTGAGCTCCACAAATACAACACCAGCCCTGTTCGAGAAAGACTCGCCCACACCCACTGCAAACACTCACCTGGCCCGACGCAAGACACCCGACACCTCCAAAGCCCCCCCCGAAAAAGACACCCACACAAGAATGAAACCGCCCCGAACAGCCCACCACTGAGGCCTCTACCTTAAAACGCACATCCCTACAAGTCGCACCGCCACAAAAGACACAACGGTAAACACGTACCCACACAAGACTTACATCGACCAGACAGCAATTCAACCCTGGCACACGTCCTCTTTACACCCCCCCGCCTCGCCTCGCCACCAACCGCAAAATCTACCCGCAAACCGATTTAATTTTTTGTTTGCAAAGACTTTGGCAATGGCCTAGACTATCGGCCTAAAGGCCTCCGCAGTAATGGGGCAGTGACTTACCAACAGGCCAACCGTTAACTACTTCGCTAAACACAAGTTGGGCACCATTTATGGTGGATATTTCGAGGCTGATATCCACCGTGACCTACCGGCAGCGCGTGCCCAACAACCACTGAAGGAGCTTTACCGTGGGTCGGCAAAAGCGTCTGATGGACAACGTACAGTCCGAGAGCATCACACGTGGGGCGGGGCTATGGTCGCTACTGGCGGCGGGTATCTTGCTGGCAGCTATGCTGGTTGGCGCAAACGCCACCCTTGCTGCCAACAACAACGCCGATAAAGAAGCAGCGATCGAAGCAAAACGCAAAAAGGCCGATCACTTGCTCGCGACCGCCGCCGAGCAGATCGAACGCCACCAGTACGATCTGGCAAACGAGACTGTCCAACGCTGCAGGGAGTATGCGCCTAGCTTGACGTCCGCCCAGGAAAAACGCCTCAGAAAATACGCCGACCAGTCTGCCGCTGGAACCCGCGCCCAGGCCCAGGCTCTCGCCGCAATGGAGGCCGGAACTCAAAACCTCCAGGCAGGCCAACTCGAGGACGCCGAGAGACAATTCCTACAGGCCAAAAAACTCCAGGACTACCTCAGCAACCCCACCGTCAAAAAAATCGACACCCAACTCGATACCGTCAACGTACAGCAAAAACAACGCGACAAGGACATGAAAGCCTTGTTCAAGCAAAGTGTGGCTCTCTTCAAAAATAAACAGTACCAACAGGCCCACCAAGGCTTCCAGAAAATTCAACAAAGCGGCGCCAAGCTCGATTGGCTTGCACGAGGCGGCGACTTCACCTCCGTCAACGGCTATCTCGCCAAAATCGACAAAAAGCTCCACGCAGCCCCCCAAAAACAACTAGCCCAGAAAAACGCGGAAAAACCCGAAAAAACCGCACCCGTTCAACCGGCACCCAAACAACAGACTCCACCTCCTGCCAAGCTGGTCAAGACCGAAACACCCCAGCAACTGACCCAGGCTCAAGAAGAACTCACCGCAACTGCCGTACCCTCCACACCAAAACCGTCTCAAAAGCCTGCCCAACCGGCAAACCAATCCACCCAGCAAATCGAACAGTTGCTCAGCCGCGGCAATCACGCTCTCGAACAGGGCAACTTCGCCCAGGCAAAAGTCTACTTCTCTGAAGTCCTCGCCTTGTCCCCGCAGCACGACAACGCTCGTCGCGGCCTCGACAGTGCCCTCTACAATCTACGCGAGCCGGCCCCCGTCAACGCTTCCGCCCAACCCCAGACACCTGCGCAAACACCGCAAGGCACTGCCCCCACCCCCGCCCAGGCCCAGCCCACGCCCGCCCTCAAGCGACCTTCCAGCATCCTCGACCGTGTCCGTCAGCAGAACCAGATTCAACGCCAATATCTCCAGACCATGTTCGACCAGACCAAACGTCGAATTAAAACCTACATGAGTCAGCATCGTTACGGCGAGGCCCGCGCCGAAGCAGCCGAAATGCTCGCCGTGCTCGAAGCTAAAAAGGAACTCCTCGGGGCCGAAAGGTACGCCGCCATGCGGCTCGAAACCGAAGCCCTCGTCGAACAGATTGTCCAGCAGCAGAAAATCTGGGAAGAACAAGAAGCCCAGAAACAACGATTAAAAGCCGAAGCCGAAGAGGTCGTCCGCGTCACCCAGGAAGAAAAAAACCGACAGGCACGCATCAAGGACCTCTTCGAACGTGCACTGCAGTTCGAAGAAGACCGCGAATATGAGCAGGCCGTCGCCACCCTCAAACGACTCCTCGCCCTCGAGCCACGCAATCAGTCGGCCCAACGATTCCTCGAGCACATGCAGGACCTCCTCTTCTACAAGAGACAATTAGACACCGCCAAACTCGCCAGCCAGGAACGCACCGAACAGATCCTCGCTGCCCGTGAGGCCGCCATCCCCTATAAAGACGAAATGACATTTGGCGAGGATTGGCTCGGAATGACCGAACGCCGTAAAGCCTTGAGCAAAAAGGACGTAGGCGAAGCCGAAGAGAAGGATATGGCCCTCTACGACCAGCTCGAGAACAAGTCTGTCAGCGTCGACTTCATGGACATGGAGTTCCAGGAAGTCGTCCAGGTCCTCGAGCAGGAACATAAGTTAAACATCAACGTCCTTTGGGGCTCACTCGACTTGACCGCCGGCATTCTTCCCACAGAACCCGTGACCGTGCGACTCGACGATGTACCCTTGGAAAAGGCCATCGACAGCGTCC
>CAYNXW010000275.1:0-4050 GCA_964401265.1 uncultured Pirellulales bacterium
CTCGTCGGTCCTCTGCGCGCGGGTCCTCTGGACCTTCGCCGCGGCGTACCGGCGGTTCGGCGACCCGGCGTACCTCGCGATGGCGGAGCGGATGTACAAGAGCCTGGGCTCTTGAGGTCGCTAGTCTAAGGACGCGTGTAAGCGTGTTTCTGCCGACGAAGCCCGTTGTCTGGAGTTAAGGCTCTCAGGGTGCTGGTGGCTAATCGGTGGTGGCCTTTAGGTGGCAATCGGGACGTTGTGCGGCGACGTAGGCTGGTTCACGCGCGACGCGGCCGTTGTGCAGTGGAATGACGACGCGGTAGGCGGGCTCGACGTAGACGAGGGCCTCATCGGTTTGTTGATCGGCTTTGCCTAGCTGTTGCTCTACTTGTGCGACGGTCTGGCCGGCGCGGATTCTGGCGAAGCCGGCCTGTTCGTCGACGCTTTGGCAACCGTAGAGCAATCCCAGTAGGACAATAATGATGACGCGTGGCGTGTTTTTCATAGCGATCTCCTTGCGTGTATCCTAGAGTGAAGTGCGGTGTTAGTGTGCGCTTTGATGGGGGTTATTTGATTCCGTGCTTTGCTAATTTGTTGTAGAGGGCGTGTCGGCTGATGCCGAGGACCGCGGCGGCTTGTTTTCTATTATTCTTGCAGGCGTTGAGTGTCTGGAGGACCATTTCGCGTTCGATCTGTTCGAGTCTGAGGCCCACCTCGAAGCATACTTTTCTCTGGTTAGTTTCTTGGACGAGGAAGCGGGCGGGCAGATGGTCGACTCCGACGACGTTGGTGTTACAGACGAGTACGGCCCTTTGGATGACGTTTTTGAGTTCTCGTACGTTTCCGGGCCAGAGGTGTGCTTCGAGTGCGTGCATACATTGTGTTGACATAGCGGCGATGTTTTTTCTGAAGAAGTGGTTGTAGAACTCAAGGAACTCGCGTGCGAGCAGGGGGATATCTCCGTGCCTTTCGCGTAGGGGGGGCAATTCGATGCGGAAGACATCGAGGCGGTAGTAGAGATCGGGTCGGAATCGTTGCTGGGCGACGGCCTGTTCGAGGTTTTGGCTGGAGGCAACGATGACTCGGGCGTCGGTCAGGTTGAACTGGGTGCCGCCGACGCGTTGGAACTCTTGCTGTTCGATCAATCGCAAGAGTGTGACCTGTACGTCGGGGTCTGCGGCGTCAATTTCGTCGAGGAAGATATCGCCGCCGTTGGCTTGTTCGAATTTTCCAGGGTGGCGGGAGGTAGCGCCGGTGAAGGCTCCACGTTCGTGGCCGAAGAGTTCGCTGGGAACAAGCTCGGCGGGTAGGGCTCCGAGGTTGACGGGGACGTAGGGGCCGTTTCTGCGGGCGCTGCGTGCATGTATGGCTTGGGCGGCGAGGTCTTTTCCAGTGCCGGTTTCTCCGAGAAGCAGGACGGAGACGTCTGATGCGGCGGCCTGTAGTATTTTCTGGTAGACGTCAAGCATGGGGGGTGAGGCGCCGATCAGGCGTTCGAAGTGCGGTCCGGTAGGCTGAGGCATGGTTGGAGGGGCGGCCGGGCCCATGGCTGGGGGCTCTTTGGGCATTTCCATGGTATGTCCTCTCCAGCATTTGGGCCATGGCGTTGGCTGGAGTGATGTTGGCGTTGCGTCAGAGACGGTGAGGGGGTGAGGGCAATGTTGTAAGCCGGCGGCTCGGCTGCATGGTCGGGTCAGGATGCAGCCATTCGCTGTTCGGCAGCGCACCGCAGCTTGGCCAGGGCGGCATTCTGAATCTGGCGGATCCTTTCTTTGGAGAGTCCGTAGCGTTGGCCCACCTGTTTGAGGGTCAAAGGCCGGGGCGATTCCTGGTCCAGAGAGAATCGCAGGTTTAAGACAGATCGCTCCATGACGGAGAGGTTGGCGAGATTGTGCTGCATTATGAGCTTTACTTCATTGAGGTTTTCACGATGGAATTCTTCTCGTTTTCGCTCGAGGTGGTTGTCTTTTTCGAGGGCGGGGTCGAGTTGTACGGGGAAGCATCGTCGATAGCGATAACTTTGTTTTGCGACACGGGAGAAGGCCTTATGGATGGCGCGGCAGGCATAGGTGCTGAACTTGAACCCTCTTTCGCAATCGAATTTTTCGGCGGCGCGTAAGAGGGCCATACTTCCTTCGCTGATAAGGTCGGTGAACTCGACGCCTTGGTAGTTGACGTACTTGGCCATTTTAAGTACGAGTCCGACGTTGCCGGTGACAATTTTTGAGCGGGCGTGCAAAAGTTCCTGGTTCCATCGGAGGAGCTCCATGACGTCAATTTTTTTCCAATGGATGCGTTGCAGGAGTTTCTTTCGGATGAGGGCCACTTTGTATTTGGCGTAGTTGAGCTGGAGAAAGAGTTTGCGTTCTTCCTCTCGGGAGAGGTTGACGCCGGCGGTAATGGTGATGGTCTCTTGCATGACATGGGCCATTTGCCTGGGCCGGCGAAACATGGGGGAGGGGACATAGGCAAGAGGTTTCTCAAAGACCTCGGCGAGTTCAGCCCTTTGTCCGTCGACAAACCGCATCTGGGCGGTTTTGCTTTCGTAGGTTTTGCGTTTGGGGAGGGTCTTTTGTGCCTGCATGATCTGGGGCTCCTTTCGAATTGTGCGAGCCTGCCTTTGTTCGTACGCGGCTGTTTTCGGCCAAGCCGCCGGCTAGTACAGAAGGGCCGAACGTCGTATCTGGTTGTCCAGCTTATACGACCTGCCGAATCGCTACAATCGGACCAACACCCGTTTCTTGTGGCGGCAATGTGCCTAAAAGGCACACAGGGAAACCCCCCAGGAGGCTGCCATTCTGACAGAGGGCAGATCGCGGGGCAGGAGTGATGCGGCGGTTAAGTATTTTCTGCCAAGTAGTTTAGCGTAATTGGTCGCGTCGCAAGGCGGCGGTGGAATGGCCCGGTTGGGGCTAGCGGGACAAGCGCCTATGACACAGCCGGGGGCAAGAGTAGGGTGAGCACTGGTGTTGGCCGGGGGATAGCTGGTAGAGCCGTTGGCGTAGTCGGCTGTGCGATTTGGGCCCAAGGGTGTGGGGCCGGCTCGCTAGCGCCAGAGGTTGGCGGCTGAGGGGCCATTTCAGTCGAGCCGGGAGAGATTTTGGACGGGACGGGTGATATTGTTGGCAGCTGGGGGTGGTATGCGGGGAGGAGGGGTGTATTTCGAGACTTGACAGAGTGTTGGCCTAGAGTTTAAAAGCTAAGTAGGATGTGTAGGTAAATGCAGACGGTAGAGGGTGTGTCATGTCAACGAAGGAGACGGCCGCCAAGGCCAGGATATTTTTGGTCGATGATCACGCCCTTTTGCGGCACGGTCTGGCACAGTTGATCAACCAGCAGGAAGATCTGGAGGTGTGCGGTCAGGCGGACAGCGCGGATGGGGCGTTGCGGGGTATAATGACGCTGGAACCGGACGTGGTGGTGGCAGATCTTTCTCTGGATCGTGATATGAGCGGGATTGAGCTTATCAAGACGCTCAAGTCGCGGTGTTCGAAGGCGAATGTACTGGTTCTGTCGATGCACGAGGAGATGATTTTCGCGGAGCGGACCTTGCGGGCGGGCGCGCGTGGTTATGTGATGAAGGATGAAGCGTTGCAGACGGTTCTGGATGCTATCCGGCAAGTGCTTGGTGGCAACATCTGGCTGAGCGACAAGATGACCAGGACGATGCTGGCGGACATGTTCAACCGTAAATCGGACGGGCGGCGTTTTCCGGTAGAACGGCTCAGCGACCGGGAGCTGGAAGTGCTTCAGTTGGTGGGGCGGGGGTTGGGGGCGTCTCAGATCGCACAGAAGCTGCACCTGAGCGTCAAGACGGTGGAGACACATCGAGCGAACCTGAAAGAGAAGCTGAACCTGGCTGACGCGGCGGCGTTGCTGGAATTTGCCATCCAGTGGACGCAGACGCAGCATCTTAACTGACAGCGGGTCTTGCACGTCAGGCGGGGGGCATCGCTGGGCAGGGCCATCGCATTTAATGAGTTCATGGCAGTATAGCACGCGAATATTGTGGGCTGCCAGGTAAGAAACGGAGCATAGCCTCGGTTGTGAAGCTGCAGGGTCCCAAGAGGG
>CAYNXW010000276.1:0-4048 GCA_964401265.1 uncultured Pirellulales bacterium
GTTTGGAGGGGGTGTTGGCGGGGGACAACGAGGCGGGCGAGCGTTATCGTGGTGGGGCGGTGGTGATTGACGTGGGGACAGGGGAGGTGCGGGCGTTGGTGTCGGTGCCGACGTTTGATTTGAACGGGTATTACGAGCCGTCGACGTTTAAGCGGGTGAATTTTCCGGCGGCAGGCGATGTGGAGCGTGTGGGTTTGAATCGGGCGATGTCGGAGCCTTACATGCCGGGCTCGTTGATCAAGCCGGTGTTGTTGCTGGGTGGTTTGAGCAGGGGGGTGGTGACGCCGGGGTGGCAGGTGGATTGTCACGCGGGTTGTGTGCCGGGCAAGCCTAACTGGGCGTGTCAGAAGTATGGTCACGGCTGGACGGGAGGGTATCTGGCGGTGGAGGTGAGCTGTAATTATTATTTTATGGAGTTGGGTAAGAAGATGGGGTGGACGGGTTTGGCGGATTGGCTGGGTCGGGCGGGGTATGGTCGGAAGGTGATGGCGTGGCCGGCGGAGGCGGATGGTGCCTGGCGGGCGTTTCGGGAGACGTCGGGTTATTTGCGTCGTGCGGGTGAGGGGGCGCCTCGTTGGTCGGAGATGATGTTTGTGTGTGTGGGTTTGAACCCGATGAAGGCGTCGGTGGTTCAGATGGCCAACAGCATGGCGACGATAGCGCGGGGGGGAGTGTATGGACCGGTGCGGCTGATAGCGGCGCCGGGGACGGCGGCGCGGCCGGTGCGTTTGGCGAGCGAGGCGGCGACGGCGGTGGTGGAGGAGGGGATGCGTCGGGTGGTGGAGGGTTATGTGGGTACGGCGCAAGGTGCGTTTGAGGGTATGGTGTGGCCTGGTGTTAAGGTGTACGGCAAGACGGGCTCGACGAATTATTCGGTGTTTGGTGGGTATGCGCGGGCGGAGGACGGTCGCTGTCTGGCGTTTACGGTGGTGTTGGAGAAGGCGGGTGGAGGCGGTACGGTGGCGGCGCCGGTGGCGCGTCGGCTGCTGGAGGTGTGTGGTGAGGAGGGTTATCTGCCGGCGATGGCGGAGGGGTCGGACGGATACGAGGTTGAATAGGTGCGTGTTTTCGGGTTGAATAGGGGGTTGAAGGGGCGAGCGGCGTGTGCAGTAAGATTCAAGCGTGCAGGCTATGCGTCCGATAAGTAGAGATGGAGCCTTCTGGCGGGGCTGCGCCCGGAGGGGCGGCGAAAGGGTAAGGACGATGATGAGTCACGGACGACTGGAGCAGGGGGGAGTCAAGCCCTTGGGGCTGTTAGGGGGCGGCGCGAGGAGTCCAGGTGGTTGGTGGGGGTATTTTTTGGGGATATTGGCGGCGTTTTCGGGGTTTGGTGAGGGTGTGTTGGGAGGGCAAGAGGCGGGCGTGGTTGTGGAGGGGGTCTCGGCGGTAGAGTCGCTTCGGACGACGCGTGCGGATGTGCATTATCGGGTGCCGGAGGGATTGCGTGGTCAGTTGGCGCGGGTGGGTTTGTGGTATAGCCGGGGCGAGGCGGGGAGGTGGGTGTTTTATGGTTACGACGAGGATCTGGCGAGCCCGATAGGTTTTACGGCAGAGGTGGAGGGATTGTACCGGCTGTTGGTGGGCGCGGTGGACAAGCAGGGGCGTCACTGGTGGTTGGACCCTCGGGGCAACTGCATGCCTCAGGAGCAGGGTGGCGTGGTACCGGGTCGGGTGGGGGCGTCGACGACGGTGTTTATGGATTCGACATCGCCGCGTTTGTATCTTTATAGTCCGCGGGGTGGTGAGTCGCAGGTGCCGGGTCAGATCGAGCTGCGTTGGGTGACGGTGGATCAGCATTTGGGCAAGGGTCCGGTGCGTTTGTATTATCATTGTCAGGGGAGTCGAGATTGGGTTCTGATTGGGGAGGGTTTGCCGTCGCGGGGTCATTGTGGTTGGGAGTATCCGGCGGGGCTGTGCGGGTCGGTGATCATCAAGGCGGTGGCGGTGGACAGGGTGGGTAATGAGGATGTTCAGTTTTCGGGGGTGGTGAAGATCGGCCGGCCGGAACAGGCGGCTGGGGTAGAGGGTGAGCAGGCAGATTCGGGTGCGTCCGGGTCGGGGGAAGCGAGCGATTCGGCCGGTGAGGCAGTGGCGGAGAGGAGTGGTTTGGGGGCGTCGGCGGCAGGTGTGGAGGGCGCCGCGGCGGCGGGTCGCGAGGCACGGGTAGAGCCGAGTGCGGCGGTACGTGCGGCGCGGGCGAAGGCGGCGTTGAGTTATCGTCGGGCGCGGCTGCACTGCGAGCGTAACGAATACGAGGCGGCGGTGAAGGCGTTTGAGGAGGCGTTGGTGGCGGATCCGGGGTGGATGGCGGCGCGGTTGAATCTGGCGGATGTGCATTTTCGTCAGGGTCGTTTTTCGGAGGCGCAGGGGGAGTATGGTCGTTGTCTGTCGCAGGATCCGGGTCAGGAGTCGGCGTTGTTTGGTTTGGCCAAGACGCAGATGACGCTGGGGTCGTACGGGGAGGCGGAGACGACGTTGGCGCGGTTATTGGGTTTAGATGGCGGGGATTGTCTGGTGTGGCTGATGCATGGTGATGTTTGTGGGGAGTTGGGCGAGCGGGAGGCGGCGGCGCGAAGTTGGCGTCGTGCGGGGGTGGCAGGTTCGCCGGTGCGTGCGGAGGCATTGGAGCGTTTGGGGCGTTACGGGCGTTAGTGATAGAGTGTGGGTCGTGGGGGCGTGAGGCGTGATATCAGGCGGTGTTGGGGTCAATAGGCGAGCGGAGAAGGGCAGGGCGACGTGGCGAAGGCAAAGGGACAGAGGTCGGCGGGGGCGAAGGCGGGGGCAGGGGGGATCAAGTGTGTGTATGTAATATATGGTCAGGATGGGCGGCGGGGTCGGGAGGCGTTGGAGGAGATTCGGGAGGCGGTGCTGGGGGAGGCGGATCCGCAGTTGGCGTTGAGCGTTTATGAGGGGGACAGTGCGTCGCTGGCGGAGGTTCTGGATGGTTTGCGGACGCTGCCGTTTTTGACGGAGCGTCGTCTGGTGGTGATCAAGGACGCGGACAAGTTTATCAGCGATCACCGGGAGGCGTTGGAGAAGTATCTGGAGCAGCCGAGCAGTACGGGGGTGCTGTTGTTGATGGCGAAGAGTTTTCCGGGTCGGACGCGGCTGGCGAAGAAGGCGGCGGCGGTGGGTGAGGTGGTGGCGTGTGAGCCGGTGAAGGCGTGGGAGTTGCCCAAGTATGTCTCGGCGTATGCACGGCGGGCGCACGGTTTGACGTTGGGTCAGGAGGCGGCGACGTTGCTGGTGGAGCTGGCGGGCGAGGAGACGGGGATACTGTGCGGTGAGGTGGACAAGCTGGCGACGTTTGTGGGGGGGGGCGAGGGTCAGCGGGGCAAGGAGCGGATCGAGAGAGCGGACGTGGAGCGGTTGGTGGGCAACAACCGACAGTACAGTGTGTTTAATGTGATTGACGCGATGACGCGAGGGGATAAAGGGGAGGCGTTGGGGTTTTTGCATCAGTTGTTTGCGCAGGATCGTGAGGCGCAGTATCGCGCGGTAGGAGCGTTTGCGTGGCATTTTCGTCGTTTGTATGAGGCGCGTCTGTTGCGGGACCAGGGAGTGGGTGGCAGGGATATTATCAAGTCGTTGCGGATCTGGTCGCAGAAGGAGGCGTTTTTGCGTCAGGTGGGGCAATTAAGTATTGACAAGATTGGTGGGTGTCTGCGACATTTGCGTGACGTGGACTTGGCGAGCAAGCGTGGCGCGAGTGTGGCGACGTCGCTGGAGAGGCTGATCATGGCGTTTGGGGGTTCGAGCGCGTTGGAGCAATCGTTGCTGTCGTGAGCGTGGCGTGATGGGGTACGACGGATCGTAAGAGACAGGAAGCATGGAGGCGCATAGGCGATGAACCGTTGTGAGGTGTTCAGAGGGCTATTAGGCGGCGGTATTAGAGGGGCATGGTGGGGGGTGTTTCTTTCGAGTCTGTTGTGGGGGTGTCGTCCTACGCCGGCGCCGATTAGCGGTGCGCGGGTGCTGGAGTCGGGGGCGGGTCCGGGGGTATATGGTGAGTCGGGGTCTGGACCCGGTGACCGGGCAGGCTCTGGTG
>CAYNXW010000277.1:0-4046 GCA_964401265.1 uncultured Pirellulales bacterium
GGTTGATGTCTCCGTCGGAGTGGAGGAAGACGTATCGGGCTCCGGCGTCTTTGTAGGCATTGATCATGTAGCGGTAGGCGGGCAGGAGGGCCTGTTCGAACTGTTTTGGGCTGAACATGGGTCCGTGGTTGAAGGCCATGTCGTCGTAGATCCAGATGCCGTTGTCGTAGAGGTTCCAGTGGCGTAGCTCTTCGAGGCCGACGGCGACCATATGGCGGGCCATTTTTTGGGCGACGACTCGGGCGAGGGGCGGGTCGCCGGCGAGGTCCATGAGGAACTGGGTTTCGCCGCGGACGTAGGTGGAGCGGAGGTAGGGGCCGCCAGTTTTGGCGAAGACGCAGTGATTTTGTTTGTCGGCGTTGAGGGCGTGGCGCATGGAGGGTTCGTCGGGGTAGGTGACGGAGGGGTCGGCCTTTCCGGTGAGGAAGCGTTGGGGGAGGGAGGGTGAGTCGAATTCGAGGGTGTCGATGCTGGCGTCGTCGGCGAGGGGAGCTTCGAGGGTTTCGACGAAATAGGCGTCGGTTTTGCGGCGGACGGTGCGGCCCCAAGTGTCGACTTCGTAGATGTAGCCTGCTTCTTCCTTGAGATGTTTGACGCGGGTGGGGAAGGGGGACTCGTCGGGGTACCAGATGAGGAGGTCGGTGAGTTTGTCGAGGGGGCCTAGGGTGTCGGGCCAGTGAGCGGGCAGCTCCCAGAAGCTCTCGAAGCGAGGGATGCGGTCGGGTTGCTGGAAGGCGCAGGCGGTGAGGACTCTTTCGCGAGGGGTCATGGTGTTATTGTTTTGTTGGGTCAAGGCTGACTCGTATGGCTGGGCCAACAAACGAGGTTGGCAATGTTGCTCAGCATTGGGCGGGAATACCCATGTCGTTACGGGTTTGGAAATAGGCAAGGAGGTTATCGAGGGGGATGTTGCCGTGGAGGCCTCCGCAGGAGCTGATGATAAAGCCGGGGTATTGGCGAGCCTGTTCGATGACGGCTCGGGTGTGTTGTCGGACGTCGTCGGGGGTGCCTTGGGTGAGGATGGCAGTGGCGATGCCGCCGATGAAGCCCTTGCCGGCTCGGCCATAGGTTTCGAGGACGCGTTCGAAGGGGGTGGCGGGGTTTTCGAACATGATGGCGTCGATGGGCAATTGGAGGAGTCGGTCGAGGAAGACGTCCATGTTGCCATCGCAAACGAAGACGATTTTTTTACCGGCCTGGACGAGGGGCTCGAAGAGGAATTCGTATCTGGGGAAGATGTAGCGTTCGTAGAAGTCGGGTGCGAAGACGGGGCCGGTGCTGATGGTGAGATCGTCGTGGCAGAAGATGACGGGTTGCTGGAGCTGGGCGGCGATTTCGAAGTATTGTCGGCTGATGCGGGTCCAGGGTTGCCATAGCTGTTTGTCGAAGCGTTCGGGTTCGAGTGCGGCGGCCATGAGGAAGGGTTCCCAGCCGAATTTCATGACGGGCCACATGAAGAGGGTGGTGTAATAGAGGTGGTACATGACGGCGTGGGGGCCGACGTGGTCGGTGAAGCGTTGGTCGATTTGTCGGAGTTGGTCGGTGGTGCCCAGTCGGCCTTCGCCTTGTAGGCCGCCTTGGGGTCGAAAGGAGGCTTGGAGGTCTGCGGGGTCGAGGTTGGCCAGTTCGGCGTCGCGGGCAAAGCCATCGCCGGAGGGATCGTAGTTGAAGACCCAGTTGGGGTCGTTTTTTTCGAGGTGGGGGCAGTATTCGACGGTGGAGGGTGAGGGGTATACTCCCATGTCGGAGAAGCGGTAGTTGCCCTGTTGCCAGGCGCCGCCGGGGAGCTGGGGGCGGGCGGCGTTGGCGGCGGGCAGGGGCATGTGGATGTCGATGCCGAGTCGCTGGTAGGCTAATTGGAAGGCGGCGGGGGTGTCCTCGAAGGGATGGATGCCGGTGACGTGTTTGATGAGTGCGGGGTGGTTGAGGGTTTCCTTTGAGGGGACATTGGAGGGCGTTTTGCCCGTAAGAGCGTCGATCACATCCTGTTTCATGAGTGGCGGCCCTTTACTTGATGAAGCTAGGCAGCCAGGTGGTGATGGGCTCGACGAGAATGATGAGTAGCTGCACGACGACCATCATCCAGAGGAAGCGCAGGACAAAGGGGACGAGACTGGCCAGGCGGACTTTGCCGACGCCGCTGGCGACGAACAGGGTGGTGCCGACGGGGGGCGTGACCAAGCCGATGACGAGGTTGGCGACGACCATGACGCCGAAGTGGTAGGGGTTCATGCCGAGTTGGTCGCCGATGGGAGCGACGATGGGAGCGAGGATGATGATGGCGGGGCCGGCGTCGACGAACATGCCGATGATGAGCAGTGCGATGTTGAGGGCGACAAGGACGACGTATTTTTTGACGAGGAAGTACTGGTCGGGGGTGAGGGATTCGCGGAAGGGGGCAACGAGTGCTTCGGAGCCGTCGAGCAGGCCGCTGGTGATGGCGGAGGGTACGAAGCCTAGGGAGAGGACCCACCCGAAGAGTCCTGCGGCGCTGATGAGGAAGGTGAGAGTGGCGGCGGTTTTTGCGGAGGCGGCGAATATTTGCGGGAGTTGGCGGAGTGAGAGTTGTTTGTAGACGAAGAAGCCGACGAAGAGTGCGTAGACGACGGCGACGGCGGAGGCTTCGGTGGCGGTAAAGACGCCTTTGGCGAGTCCGGGGATGCCGAGGATGCCGAAGAAGATGATGCCGACGAGGAGCAGGGCCCAGAGGGATTCTTTGCCGCTGGTGTAGAGGTTACGGAAGTAGTGTGTCGCCTCGACGAGCGGGACGTTTTGTTTTCGTGCGTAGCGGAAGCTGATGACCATGAGTCCGAGGCCCATGAGGACGCCGGGTACGACGCCGGCCATGAACATTTTTTCGACGGATTTACCGGTGATGGCGCCGTAGAAGAGTAGGACCATGCTGGGTGGTATGAGTGCTCCGGTGGTGCCGGAGCATGCGGCCAGTGCGGTGGCGAAGGGTCGTTGGTAGCCACGTTCTTCCATGGCGGGGATCATGACGCCACCGATGGCGGCGCAGGTGGCGCTGGAGGCGCCGGAGATGGCGCCGAAGAACATGGAGGCGGAGGTGGTGACCATGGCGAGTCCGCCGGGCATTCTGCCGAAGAGGGCCTGGCAGAGGTTGACGATTTTATCGGAGAGGCCGCCGCGGTTCATGAGGTCGCCGGCGAGGATGAAGAAGGGCACGGCCACCATGGGATAGAGGGAGTTCATGTTGCGGGTGGGTTCGAGGCCGGCCATGATGGGGTCGACGCCGGTGTAGAGCAGGGCTGCCAGTGAGGAGATGAGCATGCAGAAGACGACGGGGACGTCGAGGATGAGCAGCAGGAAGAACGTAATGAGCAGTATCCAGGTCAAATCTCCATTGCCTCCTCTTGGGGGTGCACTTGCGGCTGTTTGAGATCGGCGACACAGCATCTCAGGGCATAGAGTATGAGAAAGAAGGTGCCGACAGGGGCGACGCCATATACCAGAGCGCGGTTGAGGTTGGTGGAGGGCATGACCCAGTCACGGACGCCGATGGTAGCTTGTGCGGACCAGTAGACGAGCAGAGCAGACATGATGATGACGGCGGCCCATCGGAAGGCCAGGAAGGGTCGCATGAGTTTTGGGGGCATTTTCTGGACGAGGAAGTCAAAGGCGTAGTGGCTGTTGTCGCGCATGGCGTAGGCGGCGCCGAGGAAGGTCATGTAGGTAAGGAGGATTTTGGCGACTTCTTCGGCCCAGGAGATGGATTGCTCGAGTACAAAGCGGCCAAAGACGTTAGCGGCGACGATGCCGGCCATGCTGCCGAGGACGATGAAGAGTAGCCAATAGAGGACGTGGTCGAGGATGGCGTAGAAGCGTTTCATAGGCCGGCCTCCTGCCGGATGCGTTTGACGAGTTCGGGGGGCACGGAGTCCTTTTTGCTTTCGTAGAGCGGGTCGACTTGTTTCATGAAGGTAAGAATGGACTCTCTTGGGACGTCGTGTACGTATCCATTTTGTTGCTTGATATCGCTGTAGGCTTTTTCTTCGGCAGCTCGCCAGATCTGGTTGTATTGGGTG
>CAYNXW010000278.1:0-4042 GCA_964401265.1 uncultured Pirellulales bacterium
AGACGGTCGATCATCCATTGGTGGCTGGGCATGACGATGTCATACTGTTTGCCGTCCTTGCCATGGCCCTGGTATTGGGCGCCGTAGTAATCGGCGGCGAAGAGGCAGGGGTAGCCCGCCCGTCGCAACAGAATGAGTGCATAGGCGAGCGGCTTGAACCAGGCCTCTACAACGGACTCAAGTGATTGCAGTGGCTGGGTATCGTGATTGCTCACCAGTGTAACCGCCATATCCGGATGGTTTTTGGCCAGGCTGCGTTCGAAGATGGTTCTCAGATCGTAGTGGCTGGCGCGACGTCCCGCCTCGGCGAAGCTGTAATGGAGCCCGGTATCGAAGAGCATAATCTTGCCTTCGGTTCTCCTGATGAAATGTTCCAGCGCGGCATTGATTCCGGACCAGTATTCACCGACGGCGAACAGGTCGCGTCCGGTGTGCGTACGGACATGGTTGAGCCAGTCGAGAAAGAAGCCGGCCTTTACGTGCTTAACCGCGTCAAAGCGAAAACCGTCGACGCCGGTGGTGTCCAGATACCAGCGGCCCCACGCGTAGAGTTCTTTTTGCACTTCGGGATTGCTGAGATCCAGGTCACATCCCATCAGGTAGTCGAAGCCGCCCTTTTCCTGATCGACGTCCCGGTCGAATTGTTTTCCCTCGAAGAGATAGACGGCGTTGACATCGCTCGCCATGGAGTTGACGTCCACGGCACTAAAGTGGGTCCAGTGCCACTGGAAGGCGGAATGTTGTCCGTTTCGGCCGGGAAAAGTGAAGCGGGTCCAGGCCTTGATGGGCTGTAGTTCACCGACAAGCTGGTTACGATTGTCGGGCTTGTAAGGGGTTGCCTTAAAGAGCTCTTCTTCATCGCCACCCATTTTGTGGTTGAAGACGATATCGGCATAGACCTGCATGCCGGCCTGCTGTGCGGCCTTGATCGCGAGGAGGTATTCATCGCGTGTTCCGTACTTGGTTCTGACGGAGCCTTTCTGGTCGAACTCGCCCAAATCGAACAGATCATAGACGCCATAACCGGTGTCTTGGCCGCCGCCAGCGCCTTTGTAGGCGGGAGGCAACCAGAGCGAGGTAATTCCTGCCTGGGCCAGGGCGGGCGCCTCTTGGGCCAGCCGGGTCCACAATGTCCCATCGGCAGGGGTAAACCAGTGGAAGTACTGCATCATCGCGCCGTTGTATTCCTTCATGGACATCCCTTGTTTCTGGCCCAAGCTGCTGGATGGGCGTCTTTGTTATTGGGGCTGAATTGTTGTATTGCGATCATGTGGCGACGCGAGATGGCCTTTGCGAGCCACCGTAGACCTGAGGCTGTCAGCAAGAGCTCTTAGCGTGTGTAGGCGTATTTGGGATCGATTTTGATGGCTAACTGGACGTCGCCGAGTTGTTTGTGGAGTTGTTCGGCCAGACGTTGTTGTATGGTGGTTGCGGCGTCGGCAAGCAGGCCGCTCTGCAGGGTGATGTCGAATTCGGCATGCACCTGTTGTTGCAGGTCGTAGACGCGTAGTTCGTGAAAGCTTTCGATCTGGGGCTGGGTCGCTACCGCCTGGGTGACGGCGTGGTTGATTTCCTGGTAGCGTCGGTGTCTACGGTCGATAGGGTCGATGTGCACCACGGCGGAACCGCCCAAATGTTTTTCGAGGACCGCCTCAACCTCTTCGGACAAAGCGTGCAGTTTTTGCACCGGCTCGTCGGCAGAGACTTCGATGTGGAGTGAGACAAGCTTCAACTGGCCATAGCGGTGAACGATCACATCGTGTACGCCCTGGACGCCACTGACCTGCCTCGCGGCCGACTTGATCGTTTCGAGCAACTCGGTGCTGGGTCGTTCGCCCAGCAGGGGGTTGATGGCGTCGCGGGCGACGATGTAGCCGCTGTAGCCGACGACCAGGGCCACGGCGGCGCCGGCGAGCCCATCGACCCAGGACCAACCCAGGCGCAGGGCGACAAAGGCTAGAAGGACAACCAGGGTGGATAAGGCATCGCTGCGATGGTGCCAGAAGTCGGCCAGCAAGACGGTCGAACGAGACATCCGGCCCAGCTGGCGTGCAAATCGCGCCATGCACTCTTTGGCCAGGACGGTACCGGCCACGATGAGCCACACCAGCCAGCTGATGCGTCCCATCTCGACAGTCGGGGTAACGATTCTGCCCACCGATGACCGCAGCAATTCAAAGGCCGCCACCAGCAGCAACACTGCGATGACCAGCGCGGCGATCGGCTCCATTCGCTGATGGCCGAACGGGTGCTCGCGGTCGCCCGGTTTTTTGGCAACGCGAAAGCCCACCAGCAACACAATCGACGTACCTGTGTCTGAAAGCGTATGGAGGGAGTCGGCAATCAAGGCCATACTGTTGATGAGCAACCCCAGCGTCAACTTAATGCCGAAGAGGACCACGTTGCCGACAATGCTCACCCATGCCTCGAGCGCCCCATAGCGTGCCCGCACTGCCACGTCTTCCACGTTGGCATGGTCGGTAATTACCCGTCGCACTATCCGAGACGTTAATCGCTTCACGGTCGCACCCCTTGGCGTTGTGGCCCGGTCAGCCGCATGCTCAAGAGCACAGCAGGGCGGCCATCGTCGGCCATCGACAAGGCCCCCATGTACTGGTTCGCCTACTGGCTCATTATAGACGTTTCTGTCAAGGCGTCGCCTTGGCGTCTGCAGCTCGCTGAGCGGCATCCGCTGCTTCCCAGCGTGCCAGCTCACCAAGCCGTTCGACGATGTTGAGGTGTTGCGTGCAGGCCTCTTCGCAGGCGCGGCACTGGATGCAATCGCCGGCGGCGGCATTGCCCTCGGCCAGGAGCAGCCATTCGTGCTGGTCGGCCAGGCCCTTGATCATCTGCTCGTCCGTGCTGCCGAAGAGGGGTTTGAGGTTGTAATACTGCATGTAGCCGGCGATGGGAATAGCCTTGGGGCAATGGCTCAGGCAGTACCCGCAGCCGGTGCAGAGTGCGTTGAGCCCTTGGTTGACCTGCTGGCGTAGCCGCTCGATATCGGCCGGGCTAAAGGGCTCGGCGCGGTCGGCTATTCGGCAAGCCATATCGATATGTTCGCGCGTGGTGAAGCCGTTGAGCGCGACGGTGATTTGCGGACAGGCTATGCAAAAGCGTAGCGCCGCTTCGGTGGCTGTCTCACCGGCTCGGGCCAGCCAGGAGAGTTGTTGTTCGTGGCGCGGGATAAGTCCGCCAGCCAAGGGGTTCATGGCCACCACCCCGTAACCGAGCCGGTGGGCCGCCTCGGCCGCCGCCCATCTGTAGGGGAAGTTGAGGATGTTCATGCCCAGCAGCGCCCCGGCCATCTTGTCCTTCTCCAGAATAGTCCCAATGGCTTCGCCTCGTAGATGACTGGAGACGGCAATGTGCTTTATCAACCCCTGCTCCTGACAGCGTAAGAGGCCTTCGTACTGGCCTCCCGGCTGCATCGCCAGGTCATACTGACTCATCTTTCGCACACACCAGACGTAGTAGAAATCGACATAGTCTGTTTTGAGTCGCTTGAGAGATTTCTTTACCGCCTCTTCGGCCTTGGCGGCGGTGTCATGGGTTTCGGGCATACCCTTGGTACAAACATAAATCTTGTCTCTTACGGAACTTAGCTCACTTAGCGCTCTACCGAAGATCTCCTCGCTCTGATCATCACAGTACTGCGGCGCCGTATCAAAGAAGTTGATACCCTTGTCGTGGGCGTATCGGAGCAACTGGGCGTTTTCGTCCTGGGAGGTTTTGACGTCGAATTGCATCCCGCCAAAGCCCACGGCCGATACTTGATGGCCTGTCTTGCCATAGGTCTTATAAATCATTGCGTTTGTCTCCTGAGCAACATACGGTTCCTTCCGCCACCTTGCCCAAAGCATAGGTGGGCTTGGCCGGAAGCCCTATTATAGCATGTTGGCGCGGTTGTGCCACAGGCGTTAGCGGGTTGGGCCCCGCGCGTCACATGTTGCAACAGAGCAACACAGTGGTCCCAGGGCCTCACAGAAAGGTCCTTCAAGGCCAGACACGCTTTATCTCCGCTTTGCGGCCCCAGTGCACG
>CAYNXW010000279.1:0-4037 GCA_964401265.1 uncultured Pirellulales bacterium
GTCTTTGTCGTCGAAGACCTCTCGCATGTCGAGGACGCGTTTGGGGGCGTAGCCTTGTATTTCGTTAATTTTTTTGATGAAGCCTCCGCCGCGGCTGGCGTCGACTTCGCAGGCGTATTTGACCTCGACGCCGTCGAGTTGGGCCATGGCGGTGGTGATGCCGGAGCCACGTCCGCCGCAACCGATGAGTCCGAGGACGATTTTGTCATTGGCGGCGCGGGCCTTTCGGGGGACGGCGGCGAGGGCGGTCCAGCCGAGGGCCGCGGTGGTGAGTCCCTTGGCGGAGGTGTTGATAAACTGACGTCTGTTGATCGGTTTTTCTTGCATGAGCATATCCTTTTGGGTTGTTGTTGGAACTTAGAGGTTGGGGTCGGTTCAGTGGGCGGCTTCGGGTGCGACGTATGCTTGGTCGGGGACGTCGGGTGCGGTTTTTTCGAGTCCCCAGTAGATGGCGTTGATGACCATGCGTCGGAACCAGGGTTGTTTGAAGGCGGCTTGGCCGTTGCCCATGGAGGTGTAGAAGATTTTTCCGCCGTGGTATTCGTTGGTCCAGGCGACGGGTTGGTCGATGTGTTCTTTGTCGGTTTGGAGTCGGTAGCGTTTGTCGTCGCCGGTGCCGTCGACGGCTTTGCCCATCATGAGGACCTTTGCGGTGGCGGCGAGTGGCAGGTTGATGTAGAGGGTTTCGCGGCTCTGGTGGGGCCCCCCGACGCCTTTGAGGATGGGGTGGTTTTGTTGTTGGTCAGGAATGCTGGTGAGGGTTTCGCCGAGGTAGTAGCCCTGGTAGAAGCCCCCGAGGACCTGGCGGTCGAAGAGGGGCCAGGGGTCGCGGTCGGAGGCTGCCTGGGCCTGTTCGGCCTTTTTGTCGGCCTTGTGGCCAGTGGTGTCGGCGGAGACGGCGAAGGCTTGTTTCATGGTGGCGAAGGCGTGGGAGGTGGTGCGGAAGGCGACGAGGGGTTTGCCGGCGGCGAGGTAGTCGCGGACGTGTGCCAAGGAGGCTTTGGAGAGGACGCGTCGTCGGATGAAGAAGATGGCGATGTCGGCGTCGTCGAGTGCTTGGAGGCCTGGGATGCTGGTGCGGCTGGTGGCCTGGAGGACGGTGGTGCGGAAGCCGTAATGGGTCTGGAGGGCCTGGGCGAGTTCCCAGAGGGAGTCGATAGCGCCGTAGAAGTGGTCTTCGCCGATGACGACGACGGCATGGGGTCTGGTGTCTTGTTCTAGGGCGGGTTGTGCGGCTGAGGCGGTACAGGCTTTACGGAAGGGGCAGGAGGAGCCACAGCCGGTGGCGGCCAAGGCAAGGGCGGCGGATAGGGCCAGGAGGACGAGGGTGTGTTTGCGGCTGAGGTTCATGATCGTTTCCTTTCATACATTGACGATTGTCTAGCCAGGGGCACCCGTAGGGAGGGTGGTTGTTTCTATGGCCATGAGTGTGCTCGGCTAGTCTGGGCAAGGTGTGGCGGGTTGTCAAGGCAATAGCAGCTGTCTCGGCCCGTTTTTTTTTGTTTTTCTGTAAATGCTTTTTGCGTAAAGGCTTGTGTGTTTTGGGGGCGTCTGGCCGATGAGGTGTGGATCTGACCGACGCCTATTTGACAGCTTTGTTTGCTGGCGATTTTTTGGCTGGCTGGGGCGGTGGTGGTCGAGCTGAGGTTGCGGTTGGGCGGGATTTTGGCGTTTGGTGACAGGCGGTTGTTTTGGGCTGGGGATGCGTTATACTGAAGGATTGGCTGGGCCTGAGGGGCTGGGTGTCTGGCGGTTTGGTGGCGGCAAGGGTGTTGCGAGGTTGTATGACGAGGTGAGCAGTTGGCGAATACGATGAGGACATTGGCACAGCGGGGCTTGGTGAGCCAGGTATCGGAGGGGGAGTTGGCGGAGCGGCTGGCTGAGCCGATGGTGCTTTACGCGGGGTTTGATCCGACGGCTTCGAGTCTGCATATAGGTAATTTGCTGCAGATCGTGCTGTTGATGCGGTTTCAGCGGGACGGGCATCGGCCGATCGCGCTGGTGGGTGGGGCGACGGCGATGATCGGGGACCCGAGCGGCAAGAGTGAGGAGCGGGTGCTGCTGGACGAGGCGACGATTGAGGGCAATCTGGCGGGTATTCGGAAGCAGTTGGGGCAGTTTCTGGATTTTGGCGAGGGGGCGTCGGGGGCGAAGCTGGTGAACAACGCGGACTGGATCGGGGCGTTTTCGTTCGTGGAGTTTCTGCGGGACGTGGGCAAGTATTTTCGGGTGGGGGAGATGATGGCGAAGGAGTCGGTACGGAAGCGGCTGGAGAGCGAGGCGGGGATGAGTTTTACGGAGTTCAGCTACCAGATGTTGCAGTCGTATGATTTTGTGCATCTGGCGCGGCAGGAGGGGTGTTTGTTGCAGGTGGGCGGGGACGACCAGTGGGGCAACATTACGGCGGGGATCGAGCTGAACCGCAAGCTGGAGGGTCGCAAGGTGTATGGGCTGACGTCGCCTTTGATTACGACGGCGAGCGGTCAGAAGTTTGGCAAGACCGAGGCGGGGACGATTTGGCTGGACGGGGAGCGGACGAGTCCGTATGAGTTTTATCAGTATTGGGTGCGGGCGGACGATCGGGACGTGATACGGCTGTTGAAGTATTTCACGTTTTTGCCGCTGGCGGAGATTGCGGAGCTGGAACGGGAGGTGGAGCAGGCGCCGGAGAAGCGGCAGGCCCAGCAGGTGCTGGCGGCCCAGATGACGACGCTGGTGCACGGTGAGGAGCAGACGCGGCGGGTGCAGGCGGCGGCGGGGGCGTTGTTCGGCAAGGCGATCAGTGGACTTTCGGACGCGGAGCTGGATACGATTTTCGCGGAGGCGCCGCGGACGACGGTGGGGCGGGAGCGGCTCGACGGGGGCCTGGCGGTGCTGGACGTGCTGGTGGAGACGGGGCTGTGCGGCTCGCGGGGCGAGGCGAAGAAGCTGATCAAGAGCGGCGGGGCGTATGTGAATAATGTGCGGGTGGGGTCGCTGGAGGAGACGGTGACGGGCGAGTCGCTGGCGTCGGAGAGTATCGCGGTGTTGCGGACGGGTAAGAAGAAGTACCATTTGTTGAAATTCGAGTGAGTGCGGTATCGCACTTTTTCTTGCTAGAGTGCCTGCTGTGTTCGGGCGTAAAGGGCCTTTTAGGTCACCTACGACAATTTTGTTCGCTTTCGTGACGTTAGTCGAAGATGGACAAGAATGAATATCACAGAAAAAGGCCCTTTGGAGTGTAAATTTTAACGACAAGACTGCGAAAGTTGACAGTGAGAGTTATGGATTTGCCACAACTGGAAAATGCGGACGGGTACGTGGGGCTTTACGTGATTGATTTTGGCGATCACAGTGCGACGGGTTACACGGCCGATGAGGTGGCGACGCTGCTGGAGTCGCAGGCGTACGCGGAGGTGAAGGTGTATCGGATTCATCGGGCGTATGCGGATGGGCGGCTGGAGCTGGCGGGGGTGCCTTGTGAGCGGTTTCAGCTGGAGAGCGGGATGTTCTTTCACTGTCGGTCGGAGACGAGCGGGCGGGTGGATTTTGACCGGCTGCGGGCGTGGGCTGAGCAGACGGCGGCACCTTGCCGGGCGAAGCTGCAACTGGTGCGGAGCGGGGACGACCAGGTGGTGTTGGCGTTGGTGTACCCGGCCGAGTATGAGGAGGCGATGGGCCGATGGGTGGCGGCGAGTGGTTATGAGGGCTCCGGGGCGGTGGACGCGGGGGTGAGCCAGGTGGTGCGGTTTCGTGAGCAGCGGGCAGAGGTGCTCGCGCGGGAGCAGTTGTGGCCTGCGGAGCGGTTGCGGGGGCGGAGTCTGGAGGAGCTGCGTCGGGCGGTGGGCGAGACGGTGCAGCGGTGAAGACATGACAAACTGAAAGTGCAAGAATTGAGGTGTCGCCTGCGGCGACGAATTGTTGATCATGGGCAAGATGCCCATGCCACGAGAAGAACGCGGGCAAGATGCCCGCGACACGAGAAGAACGCGGGCAAGATGTTCGCGACACGAGAAGAACGCGGGCAAGATGTTCGCGACACGAGAAGAACGCGGGCA
>CAYNXW010000280.1:0-4000 GCA_964401265.1 uncultured Pirellulales bacterium
ACCCGGTCGAACTTGAGCGAGCCTTCGTGCGTGCCGAGGTCCCGCTCGTTCCACAGGTCGGCCACCTGACGCGGTCCGTCGATGTTCAGTTGCGCCCAGGTGACGTCGATATCACGGGCCTTTTCATCCAGGTTCACGAAGACCACGGCGAGGTCGCCGCCGGCCAGCGGACGCTTCCAGACCTCGATCCGATCGAGCTTCTTCACCCGCCAACCGGGCACGCCCAACGGGTCCTGGTTGATGGCGATGATGTCCCGGTTCAGCAGAATCGCCTTGGTCTGCTCGTCCATCCGCGTCACGTCATTGGCGGCCAGCAGGGGCGAGGCGAGCACCGCCCAGAGGCTCATCTGCAACCGCTCCTCGTCGGGCGTGATGTCGAAGCCGATCTTTTTGCGGTCGTGGCCGTAGTCGAACCCGTCGACGCCCACTTGGAGCATGTCCAGATCGTTCCAGCGTCCCGGGCCGACAAATCGGCCCAGAGCCTCGTTCTGATGGGCCGAGCGGAGCACGCCGATGCCGCCGTTGTTGTCGTACTTGCTGGTCCACTTGTCCTTCACATCGTAGGTGGTCCGCCACATCTCGGCACCCATTCCCGGGGCCCAAAGCCAGGGCCGCTCGCGGCCCCATTCACACACCGAGTAGACCACCGGGCGGCCGGCCGCGCGGATAGCGTCGAGGATCCGCTTCTGCTGCTCTTTGTCGCTGAAGTCGTACTTGACCAAGTCCACGCCCCACTCGGCGAACCGCTCGGCGAACTGCCGCTCGTGGCCGCGGACCCATTCCGCCCGCGAGTACGTGCCGTACTTCAGCCCCCGCTCATGCAAGTAGTCGCCCAGGGCCTTCATGCCGCTGGGGAATTTTTCCGTGTCCCACAGGGGATAGCCGTCCTCGTCGAACTTCGCCCCCGGGGCCTGCCAACCGTCGTCCAGTCCCAGGTAAACGTAGCCGGCGTCGCGCATGCCACTCTCCACCATCGCATCGGCCACCCGGTGGATCAGCTCCTCGTTGATGTCCGTTCCATAACGGCACCAGGTGTTCCAGCCCATCGGCGGCGTGGGTGCGCACGTGGTTGTCTCATAGTGGCTGATTTGATACTCCGGCGCCGAGCCGGGCACCAACCGCGCCTCGCCCCAGCCGCCGTACAGCCCGGCCGGGTCCTTCTCATCCGAGCATTCGAAGGACAAGCGCAACCGATCCACACCGGCCAGGGGGACGACCACGCGGATCGGCCGGTTGGGGTTCTGCGAACTGCCGATCTTCGCCCCCTGGTGGAACACGCCGCTGTCGAAGACCAGCTGCCCATCGGCGTGGACACGGAACCGGCCGGCCCGCGGGGCCGAGTGCTTTGGGTCGATCCCCACCCAGGCCTCGAACCGTCCCTCGCACTGGCTGACGTCGTAGGTGAGTTCGGAGGGGGCCCGCACGCCCAGGCCCGTCTCGTAGACCAGTTCGCCCAAATCGAGCGGCTCGCCCTCCGGGTTGCGGTTGACCGAGACCTCGCCGGTTTGCTCGAGCGGTTCGACCTCTCCCAGGTTGACCGTCGGCGGACCATCGCCGGCCGGTTCGTACCAGAGGAAGGCGACGCCATCGGCGGGAATCGTGAAGGAGTGCGTGGCCGCGACCGGCAGGTCCGCGTCCGCCCAGAGGTCTTTCAAGGCGTACTCCGTGCCGGCGGCCAGGCCGAGTTGTTCGTTGTTCACTTCGACGGTCATCGGCTGTTGGGCGTCCCGGTTGAACACGCCGATCCAGCCGCAATCCGCGCGGCGGCGGTGCGGCGCCCGCCAGACGTCCAGCTTGCCGTCGCGGTGGACCAGCTTGCCGATCACCGCGTTGCGGTTGCAGGCGAGGATGCCCGGGTGCTTGAACAAACCCAGCGAGAAGTCGTCCATCCGGTAGAGCACCCCGCCGAGCATCAGCGGCGAGGCGGCCAGCGCCCGCTGGGCCATGAAGGTCCGCTTCTGGTCCTCGGTGAACTTGCAGTCCCAGCCCCCCTGGTCGTTTACCACATACAGCCGGCCGAAGCAGATCATGTCCATATCGAGGAAGCTGCCCACCTCCGGGCCGGTGTAGTCCTGCATCGCCTCCCAGCGGCGGAAGGTGGTCTCCAGGCTCCCCCGGTTGTCCCAGATATCGCTGGTGATCCGCACCATGTCGGCCCGCTTGTAGGCGTCGCTGTGCTCGACGTTGATGTGATCGCCCGGCGAGAGGCTGAGCGTGATCGGCCGGTCGCACTTCTCGATGGCTTTGGCCACCGCCTCGACTTCCTCCGGGCTGGGGACCATGTCGTCGAACTTGATAAAGTCGATGCCCAAGTCGGCGTATTTCTGGATCAGCCCGTCGTAATACTCCTGAGCGCCCGGCTTGCTCATGTCCACGCCGAAGTTCCACCAGGGCTTGACCGCCCAGCCGCAGTAGGACTTCTTGTTGACGATGTCCTGCATGCGGTACGTGGTGCCCTCGACCGGCAGGTTTTCCTCGACCGCCCGGCGATTGATCCCCCGCAGCAGCCAAATGCCGAACTTGATGCCCCGCTTGTGGGCGTAGTCGGCCACATACTTCAGCCCACGGGGGAAGAAGTGCGGATGGGCCGCGGGCCGGCCGTACTCGTCCAGCTTGATCGTGATCCCCTTGCCCTTGCCGGAAAGGAACCAGCCGTTGTCCACCGTGACCGTGTCGTAGCCGTACTCCCGCAGGTGTTCGGCGAGGAAGTCGATGTTCTTGAGCAACTCCTCCTCGGTCACGGCGATGCTGTAGCCGGTGTAGCTGTTCCAGCCCATCGGCGGCGTGGGGTGAGCGGCGGCGCGGTCGGTCGAGGCTGGGCCTTCGGCGGCTGGCAGGGAGTTTTCCCCCGGCGCGACCAGCACGACCACGGCCAGCAGGGCAAGCGCCCCATGGCAGCGGGGGAGGAATGCCGGGATGGAAGCGAACGGCAACGGGATCCAGGTGTTCATGTAGGTGACTCCGGAATGGTAGGGACGTTAGTGGGGTGAAATCATACGTGCATTCAGCCAAAAATGTCTCGGTTGTGTTCTTCACGCTGAAAAAGGGTGGGCATTCAGCGCGCATCCCCGACGGTGCGCGGGGGATTGATCCGCCGGCGCCACGCGGGCAGATCGTGGGTCAGTAACTCCCGGGCATAGGCGCCGAGCCAGGAGTAACCGGTGCGACGCTCGCAGGAGATCTTCGCCAGGCTATCTTGGGGGACGCCGTCGCGGCTGCAGAAGATGGGTTGGTTGGTTTGGATATCATAGAACCGGGCCCACATCGGCCCTGCTTCGGGGTCGTGGACCACCTTCCAATCGAACCCCCGCGGCGCCCGGTCGTCGTCCACGCGGACGAGCTTGAGGTCCTCGAGCTGGGATCGTTCGAACCAGTCGACGGCCCCCTCGATCGCCTGAACCACTTCCAGGCTCGGGTCGTCGATCTCCATGAGGAACCGCACCACACCGACCGATTCGGCTCCGCTCAGGGAGGCCAATTCATAGCTCCGCCCCTGGCGAGGGGCGAAGGTGACGTGATCGTGCTGCGCACACCAGACCGTCCGCCGACCGCGGACCCTAACCTGGCAAGCCAACATACACTCGATGCCCCGCTCGACCGCCCGGCGGCACCGCCGACGGGTCACGTCGGGGACGAAGGCGAAAACCTCCTCCCCCGCGGCGACATCCCGCAGCAAGCGGAGCACGCCGATCATCGCGCCGTCGTTGAAGGTAATGTACCGCTGGTAGCCATGGGCACGGGGGAAAAACTGGGGCCAGCCCCCGTTGTCATACTGGCCGTCGAGCAAGTACTCGATCCCCCGCAGCGCGGCCACCCGGTAACGCGCGTCCGGCTCCTGCTTGTAGGCCCTGGCCAGCAGACGGATCTCCGTATGGGTGGCGCCGTTGTCGATGGTGGCGTCGTCGCTGGATTTCTCGCCAAGAACCTGTTGGCGCTCCTGTTGGGTCAGCGTCGCCAGGCGGTCGTAGTTCTTCGGCCAGCCGCCCGTGTCGCGCTGATA
>CAYNXW010000281.1:0-3984 GCA_964401265.1 uncultured Pirellulales bacterium
TCCTGTTCGCGATAAATGTTTGGATGACATTAACGCCTGAGACATTCGGGCTTGCGGATAGAGTCGCGGCGTTGCGACTCTCTTTTGTGACGGTGGGAATATGGTGGGCGCTATTTACCGTGCCGCTGGCATTGATTGTCAAGGAGCCTTGCGCCGGCCCAGGCCTATCGACGCTCAAGACCATACGGGCGGGTTTGAGCCAAGTGAGAAGCACGTTTTCAGAAATACGCCACCTTAAGACCGTGTTTGTGTTTCTGCTTGCCTATTGGCTTTATATCGACGGGGTGGATACCATTGTGCGTATGGCTGTGGATTACGGTTTGTCTATTGGTTTTGCCGATAAGGATTTGATCGTAGCTCTGCTCATTGTGCAATTCGTAGGTTTTCCGTGTGCTCTGGTTTTTGGTTATCTGGGTAATCGTGTGGGACCCAAGCGTGCCATTTATATGGCGCTGGCAGTGTATATATTTGTCAGCGTATGGGCCGCATTCATGCAAAGGGCGAGCGAGTTCTATTTTATGGCGATTCTGATAGGTCTGGTGCAGGGCGGAGTACAGGCGTTGAGCCGTTCCTATTACACGCGGATAATCCCCGCAAACAAATCGGCGGAATACTTCGGTTTTTATAACATGCTGGGAAAATTCGCTGTTGTCATCGGCCCTGTTCTTGTTGGTTTGGCCGGTCTGCTGGTTAGACGGCTGGGTTTCAGTCACGAGATTGCCTCTCGGCTGAGTATCTCCTCTATCGCGATCCTTTTTATTGCGGGCGGCATATTGCTATATCATGTTGATGAAGACAAAGGCAAAGAGCAGTTGAAGTATCTTCAATGATTAACTATGTGCTTATAAAACTGGTAAGATTTCTGCTGTCGCTGCGCTACCGCGTTCGTATCCATGGTCTGGAGCAAATCAGACAGCAGGGGCAGCGGGGTATTCTGTTTCTGCCCAATCATCCCGCACTGATAGACCCCATAATCGTCATGTCTCAACTTTACGGTCCGTTCAGGCCCCGTGCTCTGGCCGATGAAGTTCAGATCGACCGTTTTCTCATTCGCCAGTTGGCCGAGCGCATACATGTGTTGCCCATTCCTGATATCGGCCGCAGTGGCACCATGGTTGCTGGTCAGGTTCGCGACATGATCGACCGGTGCGTGACAACTCTCAAGGACAACGACAACCTGTTGCTTTATCCTGCTGGTCGGGTCTATCGCAAGAACCGCGAAGACATCCGCGGCAATAGCGCGGTTGAGCGAATCATCAGCCAAATTCCGGAGATTCGCATCGTTCTGGTTCGTACGCGAGGCTTGTGGGGCAGCTCATTCAGTTGGGCCTCGGGTTCGGCTCCTTCCGTCAGCGGGGCTCTTTGGCTTGGTGTGAGGTCCTTGTTCTTGAGCGTTTTGTTTTTCGCACCGCGCCGAGACGTAGACATTGAATTTGTCGAGCCTGATGATTTTCCCCGCGCTGCAGATCGCAACACGATCAACACATATCTTGAGACATTCTACAATGCCAAGCCTCAGCCCAATACGTACGTGCCTTACACGGTTTGGGAAAGAGGCGGTATACGCACCCTGCCCGAGCCGGCAGGTGTGCACGTTGAAGGTGACAGCTGTCTGATCCCGGCCGCCACGCGAAGGCTCGTGCGAGACTATCTCAGTGACTTAACCGGTGTGGATTCTTTTAGTGATGACGCACTGTTGGCCCAGGACTTGGGCATGGATTCGCTTGCGGGTGCCGACCTGCTTATCTGGCTGCAGTCGGAGTTTGGTTTTGCGTCGGTAGACATTGATTCGGTTCGCACCGTTGGTGATGTTATGCTCGCGGCCTGTGGTGAAGCGGTATCCGTCGCTGCCCAGGAGCTCAAGACAGTCCCGGCGTCGTGGTTTGACAGTCTCTCTGAACCGGCGCGTCCGGAGAATCTCAACGACATGACGATTACGCAGGCATTCTTATACCAGGCGCGGCGCTGTCCTGATGCCGTCATTGTCGCTGATCAGAATGTGGGAGTGCGTACCTGGCGGGATGTGGTATTAGCGGTTCTGATACTGAGAGAGAAGATTGCGCCGCTGCCAGGTGAACACATAGGCATCATGATGCCGGCCTCTGTAGTCGCTAATATCCTCTACCTAGCGGTCTTATTTTCCGGCAAAACGCCCGTCATGGTCAACTGGACGCTGGGACGGAAGACTCTGCTTCATTGCGTGGACTCCTTGCACGTTAAACACATTCTGACTTCCCGGCAATTGGTCAAGCAACTTGAGTCTCAGGATGTCGACCTTGGCGATATCAGCTCGAGGCTGCTGTGCTTAGAAGATATGCGGGCGGGGATGACCTGGCTTGACAAATTGCGTGCCTACCTTCGCAGTCGCCTTTGCTGGTCACGCCTGCGCCGCGCGGAAGTTTTGCCGACTGCAGCAATCCTGTTTACGAGCGGATCGGAGAGCACGCCCAAAGCGGTGCCGCTTTCTCACAGGAACATCCTGACGAATGTTTCGGACGCCTATGAATGCTTTACCGTGACCGGCAGCGACAGCATTTTCGGCATTTTGCCGCCGTTTCACGCCTTTGGCCTGACGGTTTCGATAGTGCTTCCCATGACTCTTGGTATTCGCGCGGTTTATTACCCTAACCCCACGCAGGGCAGAATGCTGGGGCAAATGATTGATGCCTATAAAGTCAGTATTCTGGTGGGAACGCCCACCTTTTTGAGCGGTGTCGTCCGAACGTCCGGTACCGAGCAGCTGGCGTCACTGCGTCTGGTTGTCTCCGGTGCGGAGAAATGCCCCTCCCGTGTTTATGAAATGCTGGCGCGGCGATGCCCGCACACAGAAGTTCTGGAAGGTTACGGCGTGACGGAATGCTCCCCCGTGGTTTCTGTCAACCACGAGGGGGCCTCCTGCGCGGGGACGATCGGGCGGGTCATGTCCTCCCTTCATTACGCTATTGTCGACGAGAACAGTCAGCAGGCGGTGGAGACGGGAAAGACAGGCATGCTTCTGGTGCGAGGTCCGAGCGTTTTCGATGGCTATCTCAATTACGAAGGCCCCAGCCCTTTTGTCACGTTCGCGGATACCTCGTGGTATCGCACTGGCGATCTGGTTTGGGAAGACGATGGGCATGTGTTGACATTTGGCGGCCGACTCAAGCGATTTATCAAACTGGGCGGTGAAATGGTTTCTCTGCCGGCCATTGAGGCGGTTCTCGAATCGCTTTGTGCGGGCGACGAAGACGAGGGTCCTGTTTTGGCCGTCACTGCCACCGACGACGATCGCCCGGAAATCGTGCTCTTTGCCACCAAGGCTCTGGAACGCAGTGATGCCAATGCCCACATCCGGGCGGCGGGTCTGTCAGCTTTACATAATATCCGTCAGGTAATCCAAGTGGACCAGTTGCCTCTCTTAGGTACCGGCAAGGTGGACTACCGCGCCCTGGCCAAGAAGTCCAAGGGCCTGCACGGACATTCTTGAGTCACAACGCTTTGCCTTTGACGGCGGCATCCAAGCTGGTATTGCACGGGGTGTGTTCTTCTATTTCCGGCCGGTTAACCGGAAAGAATAGGAACCGGAGCCGACATCAAACGTCACATACTTGTCGTTGTTTTGAGCAGAGGCGATTCCGGCGGCGCCTTCAAGGAATTGGCCCGCATTGTAAACCGTTTTGCCGCTCTCGGAGACCGTAACATTTTGCAGGCCGATTTTCGGGACACTCACCTTGGCCGTGCTGTTAACCGGAATGGTTGTTTCCAGCAGCAGGGAATTATCCGTTCGTTTCCACGAAGAAGACACCTTGCCTCTGACGGTCTTGATGGAGGCTTCGGCGTGTTTTAGATCTCCGAGCACATGGGGCTTGATATGGAAATGGCTGTACGCCAGTCCGAATTGGCGGGTACCATAGAAGGACGGTTCCTGGATGCCGGCGATACTCTCGTAGAAGAGCCTGCCGACGCCGGCGAGCATGGTCATGCTCTCTTCGGCTCTATAGCCGC
>CAYNXW010000282.1:0-3976 GCA_964401265.1 uncultured Pirellulales bacterium
TCACCCAGGGTCTTTCAGAAAATCTTACGGCCTTCTGCCGTCACCAGAATACTCCGCTGCTTCATGTCGAGATGAGTGACGTCGATACGATTCTGCAGGACACTATTTTGTTGGGCGACGTGCTGGGTCGGCCCGAGCGTGCCCGCCAGCTGGTTTTCCAGCTACGTCAACGGCTCGACCATGTCCGCCGGACCGTTGCCGCGTGCCCACGGCCCACCGTTTTTTTCTCGCTTTATCGCACCGGGGGTGCGACCACCGGGCTCTCCACCGTCGGCGGGGACGTTTATCTCTCTGAGCTTATCGAGCTGGCGGGAGGGCGCAACGTTTTTCACGACCTGCGTCAGCCCTATCCGCAAGTTTCCAAGGAAGCTCTGCTCAAGCGTCAGCCGGACGTTATTATTGAGCCCCTTGCTGATTCCAACTTGACGGCCCAAGAGCGTCAACAACGCTTGGACGACTGGAAGACCATAGGTTCTTTGAAGTGTATAGAGACCGGTCGTGTCTATTTTCCTGCTGAAGGGTCGCTGCTCATACCTGGCCCGCGTCTTGCTGATGCCGCCAGCCTGATTGCCGGCCTGCTTCACCCCGAGGTTGCTGATGAACTCTAGCCTGCTCGATGTCCGACACGCCAGCTACAGCTACCCGCCCGACGCGTGGCAGCTACATGACGTCTCGTTCGAGCTTGGTGCCGGGCAAATTCTCGGCATCATAGGTCCCAACGGTGCGGGGAAAAGCACTCTGCTCAAGATTGCTGCGGGCATCCTGCCTTGTGCGGGTGCCCAAATCCGACTGGCGGGCCAGGACCTGCATTGTCTGTCCCGCCGCCGCGTGGCCCAGACCCTGGGCTACCTTCCGCAGAACGTTTCGAGCATTTTTGACTACTCGGTGCAGCAGGTTGTGGCCATGGGCCGCTTTGCCCATCTTGCCGGGGCCGGGTTTCTGAGTCCCCAGGACAATGGAATCATCGAGGAGTGCCTTGAACAGACCGAAACCGCCGCGTATCGTCACCGCCCGCTGAGCCATCTTTCCGGCGGCGAGCGTCAACGTGTGCTTCTGGCCTCTGTTCTGGCCCAACAGCCTCGGCTGCTGCTGCTTGACGAGCCCACCACGGGTCTGGACCTGCATCACCAGGTTGCATTCTTTTCGCTACTGGCGCAATTGGCGTCGCAGGAGCTTGCTGTCGCGGTGGTCACGCACGACCTGAACCTTGCTGGGGCCTACTGCGACCGTCTGCTTTTGCTCTCGGCCGGTCGCCGCGTTACCGAGGGGTCTGTCGAAGCTGTTATCGCGTCCGACGTGCTTGGGCCTGTCTATCGCGAGAGTGTTCACATCGGCCGGCATCCGCTTACGGACAAGCCGATCGTTTTGCCTGCACCGCCCGGGAGGTCTGAGCATGCCTGAGCCGCTGACGCGAAAGCGTTACATGTTTTTTCTGCTGCTTTACGTCGGCTGCGCCCTTGTCGTGCTGGGCATGGCGCCGCTGGTCGGCAGCGAATCCATCAGTCTGGCCCGCATCGGAGCTGATTTGAGGCAACCGGCTGAGAATTGGACTGTGGATACCCAGATATTTGTGTACCAGCGTGTTCCGCGTGTTGTTCTGGGTCTGCTGGTGGGTGGTTCGCTGGCCCTGGTTGGGGCAGTTCTTCAGGTTATCCTGCGTAACGCTTTGGCGGCTCCGTATACGCTGGGCATCACCGGGGGCGCCTCGGTCGGCGCTGTATTGGCCATTTACGTCAGTGCCTTTGCCTTTCAGCTGGGCCCCTTTCACTCTGTACAGCTTTTCGCCCTGGCCGGCGCCGGGGCCGCCCTTGCTCTGATCTACGCCATCGCCCGGAGGCCTGAGGGTCTTGCGGTCAACACGCTTCTGCTCGCGGGCGTCACGGTGCACATTCTCTGCGGGGCCGTTATTTTGCTTATCAGTTATCTGACGAGCCCCCACCTGCTCAAAGCGATGAACCAATGGCTCATGGGCGGTCTTGCGGTTGTGGGGTACCAACAGCTTGCGTCGCTGCTGCCGCTGCTGCTGCCGGGCCTGGGGGTTCTTCTGCTGCAAATGGCCAGTCTCAATCATCTTTCTCTGGGGCACGAAATGGCCTTGGGCCACGGTGTTGATGTTTCCGCTGTCCAGGGTCGGTGTTTTTTCGGAGCGGCGCTGGCTACGGCCGCAGTGGTTTCGCTAGCGGGCCCCATCGGGTTTGTGGGTCTGCTGACCCCGCACGCGGTGCGGCGACTGTCGGGTCTGGACCACCGCCTGGTCCTGCCCGGTTCATTTCTTGCGGGCGGTGCCTTTCTAGTGGTTTGCGACACGCTTGCGCGGACCCTTTTGGCCCCTACTGAAATGCCAGTGGGGGTAATCACCGCTACGCTGGGGGGGCCGTTCTTTATCTACCTGTTGCTGAAGCGGTCCTGAGGGGCTGGGGTCTTCGATGCTTGGGTATGGCCCATTGACGATGGCGTCGGTGAGCAAGTACAATGCATGCTGCTTCGTCGCTTCGGTAACCAGCATTTTTCTGGGAGTGCCATGGTAGCTCTGAAGATAATCGTTCCTGTCGTGTTAGTGGCTTTGGCCTTGCTTTTGTATCGCCGCACCCGTCGGAACGCACGCCGTAAGCAGCTTTTGGCCCAACCGCTCAGCCCCCAATACCGTGCCATTGTCGAGAAGAACCTTCCTTTGCATAAGCGTTTGCCGGATGAGTTGAAGCAACAGCTGGAAGGCCTTATTAATGTTTTTCTTGCGGAAAAGGAGTTTCAGGGCTGCGCTGGCCTGGAAATTACCGACGACATTCGGCTGACCATTGCGGGCCAGGCGTGCATACTTCTGCTTAACCGTAAGACGAAGTATTTTCCCAAGCTGCATTCGATCTATGTGTATCCGGCTGTCTATGTTGCCCAACAGGCCAGCGTCGATGGCATTGTCGGCGGCCATGCGCGGCAGGGTGAATCGTGGCAGAACGGGCCGGTGGTGCTTGCGTGGAACAGCGTTACGGGGGGTGCTAACAACATTCACGACGGGCGCAACGTAGTCTTTCATGAATTTTCCCACCGCCTCGACCAGGAAGACGGCAGTGCCGACGGTGCGCCTGTCCTGGAAGAGCGTTCTTGCTATGCCAGTTGGGCCAAGGTTCTCAGCCAAGAGTATGAGAGTCTCCAGCGTAAGGCCAAGAAGCACCGCCGCAGCGTTCTCAACCGGTACGGCGCTACGCACCCGGCTGAGTTTTTTGCCGTGGCGACGGAGGCGTTTTTCGAAAAAGGCAAACAAATGCAGAAGAGGCACCCCGACCTCTACGAAGAGTTGGCAAGCTACTACAAACTTGATCCTGCATCGTGGCAATAATGGTGGCGAGCGATCGTTGCTGCTTTTCGGCCGGTGCCCGCGTCCCAGGGCCATAGAGTCGCTACGGCCAGGACGCACCAAACGAACGTGCAACACTTGGCCCAAGATCTGGCTGGAAGAGCAGAATGGGTGGGCTATGCCGGTGGGGCTTGCAGAGTGCTATTGTGCTCGCTTCTGCAGTAGGCTTGCCGGTGGCTTGTTTTTGGGCAGGTGCGTGGCGTGCCGGCCTTGGGGGTCGTTGCCGATATATACCTGCGAGCCTCCCGGCCAGAGCGAACCGATTTTGTTATCGCCCGCAGCTCGTCGGTCATTAATACTTGCATTTTGTCGTTGATGCCGCTATTACTAGGACGACACAGGCATCAAGCTGCCGCCGCGCCCCCAAGAGGGGGCCGACTATGGATCTGAAGGTCGGTGAATTATCGGGCGTGATTTGCTGTAAGTGCTTGTCAGATATAATGTTGCCGAAGTGGCGGAATTGGCAGACGCGACGGATTCAAAATCCGTTGCCCGTTCAGGGCGTGAGGGTTCGAGTCCCTCCTTCGGCATGACACTTTGATCAAGAGGGGGATTTTCTGCCAGAGTCTTTGCGAGCGGTCCAGGTGGACAGCGCGGGGTGGCATAGGTCCGACTGGTTTGGTG
>CAYNXW010000283.1:0-3965 GCA_964401265.1 uncultured Pirellulales bacterium
CGATGACACACTGGACGTTTCCGTCGGCATCGGTCAGGTCGGTGTTGGTCCAGTGGATGAGGCGTCGTTGGCCGGTGCTGGTGAGCCAGAAGTTTTCGTACTCGCTGGGGAATTGGCCATCACGCAGGTCTTTGAAGACTTGTTTGACGGGTTCGATTTCTTCGGGGATCAAGAGGAATTCCCAGAAGACTCTGTTTTCGACCTGTTGGAACTGGTATCCGGTGAGTTGTTCGCAGGCGCGGTTGAAGCGGATGATGCGTCCGTGGGTGTCGAGGACGACGACGAGGGCTCCGGCGGTGGCGAGCACGCGATCGATGAAGTCGCGTTCGGAGCGGAGGGCGTCGTCGGCTTGTTGCCTCTCGGTGATGTCAAGGGCGTAGAAGTTGACGTATTGTCGTTGGGCGATGGGAGTGAGCGAGAGCGAGAGGAGTCGTCCCTGGCAGGAGGTTTCCCACTGGCATAGTTGGCCGGTGTGGAGGGCGGAGGTGACGAGTTTCTGGACGTCTGGGGGGACCTTATGGCCGATGGGGCATTGCCACTGGTCGAGGAGGGAGGCGGCGGCGCGGTTGGCGTAGAGGAGTCGGCCGTCGGCGGTGACACGCAGGACGGGGAAAGGGTTTTCTTCGGGAAAGAGTGCGACGTCGTGGATCCGTTCCTGGGCGAGTTGTGTTTCGGTGTTTTCGAAGAGGTAGCCCTTGATTTGGGTAAGTTGGCCCTGGTCGTTGAATTCGCCGACAACATTGGTGAGGATACCGATCTTTCGGCCGTCGGGTCGCCGGTGGGTGGTCTGGTAGGCGTAGACTATTTTTTCTTTTTTGAGGCGTTGCACAAGGTCTTTCCAGGCGTTGGGATTGAAGTGAGCGATGTTGGCCTGGGTAGCTTGTCTGGGGTTTTGGAGGCCGTAGATCTTGGCGAAGGCAGGGTTGCATTCGGTAATGGCGCCGTCGGGTTTGGCAAAGAAGTCGCCGGTGAGGTCGTCGTCGAAGAATCGCTGGTAGCGTTGTTCGGTGCGGCGGAGGGCGGCCTGGAGGTTGAGGCCGGTCAGGCCTGCCTGGCGGAGGGTGCTGAGGACGGCGACGAGGAGGTATGTGGTGCCGAGATACAGAGCGAGGCGGCCTATCCAGGCGAGGGGGCATCCGGGGTGTTGCTGGAGCATGATGGCGATGAGTCCGGAGGCGGTGAGAGCGAGTGCGAGAGCGTACCAGCGGGCGAAGCGGCAGGCGGTGCGGGTGTGGACGGCGCGCAGGAACAAGGCGGCACAGAAGAACATGGCCACAGCGGAGCCGAGGGCGATCTGTCGCAGGAGAGAGGGGCCTTGTTGGGGCAGGAAGAAGGCGGGCAGGTGCCCGTCGAAGGCAGCAAAGGTAATCAGCATGATGAGGGCGAGGACGAGTGCGTAGGCGGCGGTCAGGGCAATAGCGGGAGCTTTGGGTGGCTGGGCTTTTTGGGGCACGAGGGCCACCACGGCGGCAGTGAGATGGCCGAGGGCGGCGAGCCAAAGCCCAAGAGTGTAGACGGTGACACTGGCGTTGATGGAGGCGTGGTGATTGGCGGCGCCGATGATGGTGGCGAGGCCGAGGGGCAGGGCAGCACAGCCGAGCAGGAGGACGGTCAGGGCAGCAGTGAGGAGGAAGGCTCGGCCGGCGAGATAGGCAACGAAGATGGATCCAGCGGTGAGAAAGAGGATGTTTAGGACAAGGAGGAGATGGGGAGATTCGTAGGCAATGTCGAGGGGAAGGACGTAGAGGCCGAAGATGGCCAGGAGGCAGAGGGGAACGGGCAGGCAGGCGTAGCGGGTCAGGCAGGTGAAGTGGAGTTTCTTGCGAGGTAGGTTCGGCGGGGCCGTTGGGGGCGAGTGATTTGGCGCAGGTTTTGAGACAGCGGTTTTCAAGCGAGTCGTCCTCAACAGCGCGGGTTGATGTGGGACGGAGCGTCTCCGGGGCCATCGCGGATGGCTTTGGATGGACGGTTTCGGCTTGTTGCAGGCCAATAGGAGCAGCTTTTGGGCATATGCCTCCACAGGCAACTCTGCAATAGGATAGGTGGGCGGCAGAGGGTTTGTCAAGTGAGGGGGCGTCAGGGGGCGGTTTTGGGGCGAGGCCTGGGGGTGCTGCGGACGAGTCGGCCTTTGAGCTGTTGGAGGCGTAGGAGGGCGGGTTTGGGCTGGAGGTCCTGGGTCATGAGGCCTCCGGCGGCGAGGATGCCCTTGGGGTTGTCGGCGAGGTCGTTCCAGGTGACGGTTTCGACGAAGGGTTTGCTCAGGGCGATCTGGTAGATGAGGGCAAGCCATTGAGCCTGGATGTCGGGTTTCCAGGGTCCTTGCCAGTAGCCCGGGTCGGGGGCTTTGGCGTTGGCATCGCGGGGGTCGATTTCGCTGGGGACCTGGACGGCGGCGAGGTGGACTTTTTTCTGGAAGATGGCGAAGCGGTCGAGAAGGCTGGAGATGTCGAGGAGGTCCCTGGCGCGCATGCCGGCGCTGCCGCGGCCAAAGCGTAGTTTGATGCCGAAACCGTCAAAGGGAACGCCGCTCTGTCCAACCATGTCGGCGTAGATGATGGGGGGGACGGTGCGTTGATTCTGGGCGTAGTATTCGCCCCAGGGTTCGGTGATTTCGACCAGGACGAGCGAGCGGGGAGAGCTGCGTTTGGCAGCCAGGGCGACCGAGCGGGTCATTTCGATGATCTGTTCGAAGGTAAACTTGAAGCAATTCTCGGCGTTCATTCCGGAGATGACGTCCCAGGCCTGTACCTTGCTGCCGTAACGGTTGACGACGGCGGTGACGAAGTCGTAGGCCATTTCGCGGACTTGTTCGAAGTCGTTTTCCCAGATGTAGAGCCAATCGGGCAGGTAGGCGGGTGCGAAGCCGACGAGGGGTCCGACCTTGACGGCGATGCGGTTGCGGTTGAGCCATTGGACACATTCGTCAAGGAGCTCGAACTGGAGTTTGTGTTCCTCGGGCTGGAGCTGTCGCCAACTGATAGGAATGGTGACGAAGTGGAAGTTTTCTTTGACGTGGTTTCGGTAGTCGAGGTCCTTCATGCGCAGGGGGTCGAGACAGCAGCCGAAGGCATGTCGTCCGAAGCCCTGGGCGAGGGCGCGTCTTTCCAGGAAGATTTTGGCATGAGCGAGGGTCATGGCTTCGCCGCCTTTGAGGGCGAGGACCAGGGCCTGGTCGGCCAATTGGGCGGCCTTTTGGGGTTCATCGAGGCAGCAGAGGGCCTTAATGAAGTTGTCGAGGGCGTTGTCGATTTGTTCGAGGTGTTCTTCGTTGAGTTTGGGGTCGGCCATGCCCCACTCTTCGCGTTTGTGGTTGATGCGGAGGAGACGAGCTCGCGCGAGCTCGACGGCGAGGTTGTAGGGTTTGTCTCGTTCGGGCAGTCTGGTGGTGGGCAGGAAGATTTTGCCGCAGTCGTGGACGTCCCAGAGGGTGGCCAAGCCGATGGGCACGTCGCTGTGGCGAATGCAGAGGAGATGTCCGTTTTTGATTTGGAGTTGGCCTCTGACGGGGATTTCGTCTTGGGCAAAAAGGTGGGCGCCGTTGAAAATGGCCGGTTCGAGCCTTCGGCCAGCTTTGGTGAGGTCAAATGTAATCATACGGAGGTCCGATCCGATCATGGAGGCCATCAGGCATCCCCTGAGTCGGCAAGTTAAGGCAAACAGTCTATCTTAGCGACCATTGCAGGGCGGGTCAGCTCACAGCAGGCCAGTGGGAATCGCATCGGCCCCCGCCGGTGGAGTCGCCATTCCGGTAAGGTCCTTGTCGTTGCCCAAGCGGCCGTTGAGGCCGGGGGCGTTTTTCTGGTAGGCCCAAGGCACTTCAGGAATGCCCTTGGCTGTCGCTGCAGGCAATTGCGGGATGGCCAGCCTGTGAGCAACAGTGTTTATAGTCAACGCCAATAAGGATTCCCGCATGTGCCCATGGTAAGGTTTTGCTAGCACCAGGTTTATGGTCCTGCGACGCGGTA